>JAQVSW010000050.1 GCA_028700345.1 Candidatus Shapirobacteria bacterium
AAAATCTATAAATCGTTTTTTAATTATTCTCGCCCCTCTCCTCTTCCGGTCTGAGTAACGGGAAAAAAACAACATCACGTAAATTAATTTTTCCTAAAAGTAAAGCTGTTAAACGATCAATGCCGAGACCAAGACCAGAAATTGGTGGCATGCCATGCGACATTGCTTCAATATAATTGTTATCAATTTCCATTGTCTCATCTTCTCCAGACTCTTTATTATTAGCCTGCTCCATAAAGCGTTCTTCTTGATCAACTGGATCTACTAGCTCACTATAGGCTTTAACTATTTCCCAACCTTTTACCACTAACTGAAATTGATCAACAATATTATTATTATCATCATTCCTTCTAGCTAGTGGCTGCAAATAGGTAGGATAGTAGTATAAAAATGTTGGATTAATAATTTTTGACCGAACTACCTTTTTATACAAATTATCAGCCAAGCCGGATAAAGACATATTGTCTATTCCATCAAATTGCACTCCCTTTTCTTTAATAGCGTTACGCAAAGAATTAGCTTCAGTAAATTGCATAATATCAATTCCGGTCTTTTCTTTTATCAATTCAATGAAATTAACTCGAGGCCAAGGAAAACTAAAATCTATTTCCGTTCCGTCTTCCATGGTGATTTTTTCAGGTATTTTTAAAACTTTAAAAATATGTTCAAACATTTTTTCAGTAAAATCCATATTATCTTCAAAATTCCAATAAGCTGCATAATGCTCTAAATGAGTATGCTCTGGTAAATGAGAGACATCGACTCCTTCATTACGAAAAGCTTTACCAATTTCAAATATTCTATCAAAACCACCAACAATTAAAGTCTTGTGTGGTAATTCATGAGAAATGCGAAGATATAAATCAATATCTAAAGCGTTGTTATGAGTAATATAAGGGGTGGCAACCGCTCCGGTGGCACTATGCATTAATGTTGGTGTTTCCACTTCAAGAAAATTGTTTTGAGAGTAGAAATTACGAATTTCACGAACTAAATCACTCCTGAAAACAAAACCTTTAATCGTTTCCGGGCTAGCTATTAAGTCTAAGTAACGTTGTCTGTATTTTAATTCCTGATTTTTAATGCCAGCCCATTTCTCTGGCATCGCATTTAATGCTTTGCCGAGGAAAAAGAATTCATTAACCTGAATAGTTTTCTCGCCAGTTTTAGTTATAAATAGCTCTCCCCTAATACCAATAAAATCACCGGTATCAAAAGTCTTCAACAACCATTTATATTTTTCTTTACCAAGAATATCTTCTTTGGCGGCAATCTGAATACGACCAGAAAAATCTTGGATATGTGCAAAAGTAATTTTTCCAATATCACGAAGCAAAACAATACGACCTGCCGTCTCTACTTTTGTCCCTAATTCTAATTTAGATATTTCACCAATATTTATTTTCTTGGAAAATTTATCAGGATAAGGATTAATACCTTCATCACGAAGCCTGGCGATAGTTTTTAGTGAATTAGCTCTTTTTGAATTATCTATTATTCTAGACATATTTTAGTAATTAATATAAACTTAAATATTTTAATATTTTTTCTTTACCAACATTTTCCAATAGAACACCTATTCTTAAACCAGTTTCACGATTAATTATTAAACGATAAATAAGGCGACAAGCCTGATTGATTGGAAATAAAGCCTCAACCGTTGCTTTTCTGAAATCTTCTTGTATGCTTGAAGCTTCCCAAGCATTTATTTTTTCTAATTTTTTAAATAATATTCTAATAAAGGTCCTTTCGTCTTCATTAATCATTTTTAAAGAAAAATCAAGGTGCCAAGCTTCGTATTCCTTAGATGTGTGCAAATAATGATTAAGACAATTAATTAATGGGTTAAATTTAGAATCCAATTTAACATCACGTTCAAAACGTAAATTATCTAAAATTAAATCAAATTTAGAGCCATCATCATCTAAAAATATTTTAACATAATCCCGATAGATGTCCAGCATTTTGGCTGATTCTAAATCAATATCAATCACTTGTGTGCTAGGAGGCTTCGTTAATAAATAAAATAACAGTTGAGGTGGCAAGAACTTCAAAGCATCAATAACAGAAATACCAAAACGATTTATTTGTTGCGAGTGAGCGGAGCGAATATAACAAAAATCATAAGGTAAATTAAGTGGTGGTGTTTTAGCAAATAATGATAAATAAGCTTTTTCAGAAAATTCGCGCGCCCCTTTATCAGAATTTTGATCTTTACGACCACCCTCAACTTTTATTTGTAATGCTTCCCATCGAACAGGCCATTCGAGCTTCCAAAATAAACGAGCATTTCCTTTATAGGGGTTTAAACAACCACGAAAACCACAGCCTTTAAATTCCACATCTCGTAATTTATGGTTTTGACAAATTATTTCTACTTCTTCATTCTGATAGTTAATAATTCTCGTTGTCCTCATATTGCCACAATTCGGACAAATAACTTGCAATGGCCGAGAATTAAATTTTTGACTAACGCCGGTAATCGATTCATAAAGACTATTCATCTTATCAATATTTTTGAGAACCAATTTAATACCATCATCAAAAACACCAGATTTATAAAGCTCACTTGTTTTATAAGTAACAACATTTATTTCAAATTCTTCTCTAAGAATCGCTATCATCTCATTGAAATAGTAATCCGCATAACTACCCTTGCCTTCTAGCGCTAGCACCTCACTTAAAGGATGCCCTAAATAATGACGGTATGATTCCCGTTCAAATTCGTTAAAGTATTCGGGAAAATAATCATAAGGATCATAATCATCATTACCAATATAAAAAACTGAATTATAACCCTCTTGAAGCAACCGCTCGTGTAATTGAAAATGCAAAAATATACGTCTAAAAGAGCCCGCGTGTACATGTGTTAGCGGAGTTTTAGATTCATTAATATTAACAATATTAGATTTATCTAATCGATCTAAATCAAAACTAAAAACTCGTTTATTTTTTTTATTGATTAAATTCATTTGTTCCAATTCCATCAACTGTTAAATCTTCTAACCCTGGCACAGATTGAGATTTCATAAATTCAAGCCAATAATTTATATCATCCTCACGAACCTGAGCCTCTGGTTGAAATTTATGTTGTGATATATATTTTTTATCAACCTCAAATATGTTAGCAATGATTTCTGCTGCTTGCTCGGGATTATTATTAATAAAATCAACCGCGCGTTTATAGGCCCGAGAAAATTTTCTAACTGCCTCTGGGTCATTGAGCATTTTTCTTTCACTCATAAATATCAAAGAAAATTGATTTTCACCTAAAACATCCATAGCTGTAAAAAGTATTCTTAAACCACCTCGATCATAAGCAATCTCACTAAAGGGGTCAATCATTCCGGCAACATCAATTTGTTTAGCTCGTAAAGCTTGTTCGAGATTTCCATGTGGCACAGCCAAGAACTCCACTTCATTTTCTGAAATATTATTATCTTTTAAATATTGAATTACGGTATAATGGAAAGAAGCTCCAAGAGTATTTACGCCAATTTTTTTACCGCGCAAATCATTCGGATTTTTAATTATTGAATCTTCAAGAACATACCATTTCATAAGAGCTGAATCATTCATTGAAGATTGAACATCTAAAATACCTTTAACATTAACTCCTGCTGCGACTGCATTGATAATTGCAGTTGTAGCGGCAATCCCAGCATCAACATCGCCAGAAGCAGTCGCCATTAAAGCCTGGGGACCACCAAATGTCTCACCTTTTAAATTAAGTACTAAACCCTCATCGTCAAAATATCCTTGATCAAGAGCAATATAAACTGGGTCAAAAACTTTAATTTGAGCATAATTAATTTCATGAACAACCCGCTCTTTACTTCCTAAAGACTCATCATTTTTCTGATTATTTAACCAAAAAAAACCGATGATTATAATTGCTGCAATAGCAATAAAAATAGATAGTTTGTTCATAATTTTATTTTATTATTATAAATTTTTATATTTTTTTCCCACCAAAGAAAAAACGAATTAATTAGAATGCCGATAATAGCAATAACCAAAATTCCACTATAAAGATTAACAATTCGAAAAGTATATGATGCATTTAAGATAAAAAATCCTATTCCACTATTAGAGCCGATCATTTCAGCGGCAACAATAACTAATAAAGATGAGCCAATAGATAAGCGCATGCCAGTAATTATCCAGGGTGTAATAGCCGGCAAAATTATTTCTTTTAAAATTTGTTTTCTAGTGGCGCCAAAAGTTTTAGCCATTCGTAAATAATCTTCATTAACACGCTGAACTCCAGTAATAATATTAAATAAAAGTGGTATCCAAGACACCCAAAAAACTATAATTAATTTCGGCATAAAACCAATACCAAAAAGATAAATAAATAAAGGATATAGTGCTAATGGCGAGAGCGGGCGAATAAGTTCAATAAAATTACGCAGAGCGGCATTCATCCTAGAAAAAGAACCCATAATAACCCCAATAGGCATAGCTACAATGAAAGATAAAAAGAAGCCACTAAAAATAACCCCCAAACTAGACAAGATATGTCCCCAGAATTTTTCAGTCTGCAACAAATTAAAGGTATTAATAAGGACTTCTGTTAATGTTGGAATAAAAACTTCATTGTTCAAACCAAGATACCCAGCAAGAAGCCAGCAAAAAGCTAAAATCAAAATAATAAAATTATTCCATAATAAACTTTTTAATCTTGATAATATGAATGATCTTTTCATATATAACAAGCTAAAAGTTCACGACGCACTTTATAAAAATCATCGCTCTCTTTATCATTAATATTAATTGTTGAGAATTCTTTTAAAATGCCTGTAGGCTTGTTAGGGGAAAGAGCAATGATTCTATCGCCGAGATAAATTGCTTCATCAGGATTGTGAGTAATAAAAACAATGCTTAAACTTCTTTTTTTACGAATATTAAGAATTATATCTTGAAGTTGATTTCGCACTAAAAAATCTAAAGAAGAAAAGGGCTCATCCATTAACATAAATTCGGATTTACAGGCTAAAGATCGGGCAAAGGATATAATTTGTGCCAGCCCCCCTGAGAGTTGATGGGGGTAAAAATCGGAATAATTTACCAACCCCATTTCTTTTAATAACTCAAGGGCTTTCTTTTGACGAATTACTTTATTAACACCCTTAAGTTTTAAACCAAAAGCAATATTATCAAGAACATTCAGCCAAGGCAATAATGAGTTTCTTTGACTAATATAACCAGTGCTTTTATTATTATTTAAACCTTTTATAACTCCTTCGGCATATTGTTCGGTGCCACCAATGATATTAAGCAACGTAGATTTACCACAACCGGAAGGACCAAAAATAACCAGAAGTTCATTTTCCGCAATTTCTAAATTAAAATCTTGAAAAATTTGGACGCTTCGCCCATTATTTATAAAATTTTTAGATAATCTACTTATTTTAATCATTCAAAATTTGTAGGCCGTGAAGGATTTGAGCCTTCATCTACCCAATAAAGAATTGGGCGCTCTACGATTAAGCTAACGGCCTATATATTAAATATTTCAAAAATTATTATAACATAAGCATAATAAAATTGGAAATAGCTGCATTGGTTCAGTTTATGTTCAATTTGCAAGTAGTTTATTAATAATAAAATTATGCCCAAGATTAAAAGCGTCACACATTCATTAAAAACGTAATTTACCAGGCCCTTTTTTAACAAAAAAATAGGCTATTAAAAGCCTGATTTTGTGCTCC
>JAQVSW010000005.1:0-13412 GCA_028700345.1 Candidatus Shapirobacteria bacterium
CCAGTAGGTTTAAGTTTTATTTTTAGCATGGCTTTGATTATACAATAAAAAATAAATAATAACTATTAAATAACCAAAATACAAATTCCAAGTATTCCAAACAATATCCAATTTCTTAAATTACAATGACCAAAATTTGGTGATTGATTTATTGGTTATTGAGATTTGTTTGTTTCTTGTTATTTGGTGATTAGTTATTTTTTTAGTAGAGTAACGGCTTTGGTAGCGGCGTCTTCTTCGGCTTTCTGTTTGGAATTGCCCTTTCCGGTAGCAATTAGCTCTTCATTTAAAAAAAGGCCAATTTTAAATATTTTTTGATGATCAGGGCCTGACTGGGAAATTACTTGGTATTTAGGAGTTACTCCCCTTTTTGATTGGGCTATCTCTTGAAATAAACTTTTGGGATCTTTGTAAATATTTTTTTCTGAGAGAGATTTTATATTTTTATTAAAAAAATGATTTAAAAATTTTTCGGTAGCTTGATAACCTTGATCAAGATGAATGGCGCCAATGAGACTTTCAAAGGTATCGGCAAGGAGAGAGATATTTTGACGACCACTATGAGTAGCTTCGCCGCGACTGAGTAAAATAAAAGAACCTAAATCAAAAGAACTGGAAATATCAGCTAAATTTTCAGTACAGACAATTAAAGAACGGAGATTTGTCAGCTGACCTTCGTCAAAATTGGGAAAGAGAGAGAAAAGTTTTTGAGAAACCCAATATTCGAGAATGGCATCACCAAGGAACTCAACTCTTTCATTGCTGGATTTTAACTGTCTGTTTTCGTTAAGATAGGAACGATGAGTGAGAGCTAAGGTTAAAAGCTCGGGGTTTTTAAACTTTACTTTAATTTTTTTCTGAAGTTCGTTAATTTTATCCATTTATTTTTTTTAAAATATTGCCAAGAACAGCGTTAATAAAAGGGCTTGATTTAGTATCACCAAATTCTTTGCCAATTTCAATGGCCTCATCAATGATGACCCTGGCGGGGGTCTCCGATTTATTTGTCAGTTCCCAAATTGAATAGCGGAGAATAGCCAGTTCAACTTTGTTGACTTGATCAAGAGGCCATTTGGGAGCGGCTTTTGAGATTAATTTATCAATTTTTTTAATTTCGGGAATTATGGGAGTCAACTCTTCATTGTCGTTTTGATGAGTAATCCCCCAAGCAAAAAGAGCCTGGATAGATTTGATTCTTTTTTGATGTCGAGGATCGTTTTTACTTTTCACTTATTGCAGTTTTTGCAGGTAAAGCCCGGAATTTTAGGTTGGCCACAATTTTTACATGTGGTAACCTGTGATAATTTAGTGGCTTTGAATGAAGCTCGGCGTTTGCCTTGACGACGGCTTGAGGGCCAGTGTTTAGGAAGTGCAGTCATGGAGGTATTATAACAGAGAAAAAAAGAGAAAAAGTCTAAAGCCTAAAATCGAAAAAGAGAAAAAGCTAAAGTCTAAAATTATAATTTAATATAAATATTAGTAAAAAATATTTGGGACTTAATGTAGGGGTTTCGCTGGCCGAAACCCTTGAATTTATAGGGCGCAATAAATTGCGTCCCTACAGTAGGGGTTTAATTTATTAAACCCCGCATTTGTGAATTATTTTATAAAATTATGTAGGGGCTTAATTTATTAAGCCCAAATATTGGAGACAATGCAAATAAACAGGGCGCAATAAATTGCGCCCCTACATTTTATATTTAATGGATTTTCTTTGTCTTTGGACCAATTTTTAGGATTGAGAAAAATATACTTTTGACACCTAGTTAAATCTTCTTTATCTCTAATTATATGTTCGTAATAATTTCTTTGAAATATTTGAGCAAAATATATTTTTTGTTTTCTAATTTCATGTGTACTTTTTGCCTTAAAATAACGAATTATTTGACCAAGTGTAAGTGGTTTGTGATTGAGTTTGGTTATTTTTAAAATAATATGGATATGATTTGGCATTATTTGAAATGAAACTATTTTACAGGGGTAATGTTTGGGTAATAAAATGAGATTGTTTTGAATAATTTTAGAAATTTCATTTGGAGTATATATTTTATTTTTTATTTCGCCAAATATTTGATAGTGGTGATAGGAGCCAATAGTGATAAAATATGTTTTTGATGAGGTGTAATCGTGTTTTGGGAGACGAATGGTATGGCGATGATTAAGTATCAATTTGTTAATTATAATACAAATTACTTTATGTAGGGGTTTAATTTATTAAACCCAAAAACGGAAATAATTTTCAATTTAAATGTTTACCGGTTAGAGAAAGAGAATTTTGGTTTAGTACTAGTTTTTTTAAGTCGAAATGGGGATTATCTGTCTGAAGTTGTTTTAAAAATAATTGGCAAAATTCAATTAATTTTAAATCAGAAAATGAAGCAATTTTGAGAGAGGGAAAGCCGTGTTGAAGGGTAGAAAAAGTTTCTCCCGGTCCCCTGCTTTTTAAATCAAACTCGGCGATTTTAAAACCATCGTTAGTTTTTTCTAAATATTTTAGACGCTTAAGAGCTTTTTCCCCAGTACTTTCAGTAAAAAAATAGCAATAGCTTTGAAGTGTTCCCCGACCGACTCTTCCTCGCAGCTGGTGGAGCTGGGATAGACCAAAATGATCGGCTGATTGAATAATAACGGTGGTAGCATTAGGAAAATCGATGCCAACTTCAATAATGGGAGTGGTAACTAAAATGTTTATTTTATTTTTTTTAAATTGATCTAAAATCTTATTTCTGGTTTCTATTTTGGTTTTGCCATGAATTAATTCCAACTTTAAGCTGGGAAAAATTTGCCTTAGATGTTCAAATTCTTTTTTAGCTGATTTTATGGAAAGATTGCTTTCTGACTGCTCAATGAAGGGACAGACAATAAAGGCTTGAGTCTTTTTTTGTTTAATCTCTTTTAATAGCCACTGATAACAATCAGAGATTTTATTTTGAGGAACAAGAAAGGTTTTAACTGGGTTTCTTTTTTGAGGTAGATTTTTGAGAGTGGAGAGATCGAGATTGCCAAAGAGAGTTAAACTGATGCTCCGAGGAATGGGAGTGGCTGTCATAGTCAGGGTGTGGGGTGGATTTTTATTATTTAAAAAAGAGCGTTGTTTTACGCCAAATTTGTGTTGTTCGTCAATAATTAATAAGGCTAAATTATCCATAAATTTCTCTTTTTGAAAAATAGCGGCGTGGGTGGCGATGATGATGGCCGTGGAATCTAAGGTTTTGGGGAGAGAATTTTTAGCAGTTAACAAATAAATTGGAAAAGTTGGGAGGTAACTTTTAAAGGTGGCATAGTGCTGCTGGGCGAGAATTTCAGTGGGAGCGAGTAACAAACTTTGTCTTTGGTTTTGTGAAGTTAGGTAAGTCGATAATAGAGCCAAAACAGTTTTACCAGAAGCGACATCGCCACAAAGAAGTCGATTCATAACTTTTTTTTTGGAAATTAGATCAGTTTTAATCTCTTGCCAGGCGCTTTTTTGAGAATCAGTTAATTTAAAAGGGAAAGAGTTGATTAGTTTAGTAGTGGAGTAGTTTTTTAGAATAAATTTGGGGGAAAAATTTGCCCAGGATTTTTTTTGAAGAAGACTTTTAGCCAAAAGAGAATTGATTTCATCAAAGGCCAGGCGATAGCGAGCTTTTTCTAAATAATTTTGGTTTTGAGGTAAATGAATTTGGGTTAAGGCCTTATTTAAGGGAATTAATTTGTACTGAGTTAATTGATTTAGGGGTAAAGGATCGGTATAGCTTTTTAGAAGAGAGGAAAGGTGAAGAGAAAATATTTTGCGAAACCAGCGACTAGTTAATCCTTTTGTTTCCCCGTAAATAGGGATAATTTTACCAGTATTGAATTTTCCATATTCAGGAGAAAAGAGAGTGGGGTGGCCATGATAAAGAGAAGTAGTGCCAGCAAAAGTCCAAAATTCTCCCTCGTGAAAATTTTTGGTTAAATAGGGCTGGTTAAACCAAACAAGATCAATGGAGCCGGTCGAGTCGCTGAGAATAATTTTTTGGAGACTTTTTCCATTTTTAAGAAAAATATTACTAATATTTTGAATTTTTCCACTGAGAGTAACATTTTCCTCAAGAGGCGCCTGTGATATTTTTATAGATTTTGAAAAATCGACATAGCGGTGGGGAAAATGATAAAGAAGCTCCTTGTCGCTGGTAATATTCAACTGTTTTAATTTAGTCAGAGTTTTGGGACCGATACCAGGAAGAGAAAAGCTCATGGCTTATGTTATCATTATTCATGAGATTTTTTGGTAAAAAAATTAAGAAAAAACAAATTAAAACAGCTATTTTGGTGGTGGCCACCATGGCTATATTACTATCGGGAATGATTCCCTTTTTAAGTACCTTAATTCAATGAAACTTTGGTGGTGTCGTTTAAAAAATATTTTTAAAAGCAAGAAATTTTGGTATAAATTTTTTTGGGTAATGCTGATTCTTTTTGGAGCGGGTATGGTGATGACTGTTGGTCTTTTTGCTTGGTATTCTAAAGATTTACCTAGTCCTAGCAAAGTGATTCGCCGAGAAGGTTTTGCTAGTAGAATTTATGATAGAAATGGAGAGATTTTGTATGATCTTTATGAAGATCAAAAACGACAACCGGTAAATTTCGAGGATTTACCAGATTTTTTAAAACAAGCCACGATTGCAGTTGAGGATAAGGATTTTTATAAACATAAAGGTTTTGACCCTCTAGCGCCTTTTAGAATTATTAAAAATATTTTTTATTTTAAAAAGTTAACTGGTGGCTCTACTTTAACCCAGCAACTGGTAAAAAATGTTTTACTTACTTCAGAGGTAAGCATCACTAGAAAAATAAAAGAGTTTATTTTAGCGGTGCAAATTGAGGCTAGATATAGTAAAGATGAAATACTGCTGATGTATTTAAATGAATCTCCTTATGGTGGCACAGCCTGGGGAGTAGGGACAGGGGCAGAGCAGTATTTTGGAAAGGCAGTTAAAGATTTGAATTTAGCGGAGTCGGCAATTTTAGCGGGACTGCCTCAAAGACCCAATGCTTACTCCCCTTTTTCTTCTTCAAAGGCCTATGTATCTAGGACAGAACACGTTTTAGAGAGGATGCTTCAAGACGCTTATATTGATCAGGAAACTTACTTAAAAACAGTTGAAGAAGTAAAAAATTATCAATTTTATAGTAATTCGAGTAAGCTTCAAGCTCCTCATTTTGTTTTTTGGATAAAAGAAATATTGTCGCAAAAATACGGTGAAAATGTAGCAGAAGGTGGTGGTCTTCGAGTGACTACAACCCTGGATTTAGAACTTCAAAACGAGGTTCAAAAAATTGTGACAGAAGAAATTGATAAGTCGGAAAAGTTAGAAATAAGCAATGGAGCCGCTGTCGTAGTTGATCCTCGAGATGGTCAGGTACTGGCAATGGTTGGTTCAAGAGATTATTTCAATGACGAAATCGGAGGACAATTTAACGTAGTGACTCAGGGACTGCGTCAGCCAGGTTCAGCTATCAAACCTATTACTTATTTATTGGCTCTTCGAAAGGGTTATTCAGCGGCCTCATTAACAATGGATACTCCAGTTTCTTTTCCGATTCCGGGGCAAAAAGATTACACCCCCCAAAATTATACGGGTAAATTTAATGGACCAATGAGTCTGAGAGACGCCCTGGGAAATTCCATAAATACGATTGCTGTTAAAACTCTAGCTAGAGTCGGAGTAAGTAATATGCTTTTACAGGCCTATGAAATGGGTCTTTCTGATTTAGAGCCAACAGAGGAAAATTTAAAGAAATTTGGTTTTGCGGTAACTCTCGGAGGAGCGGAAGTAAAAATGATTAATTTAGCCTCTGCTTATAGTGCTTTTGCTAATGGCGGAAACCGGGTTGAGGCAGTAGGAATATTGAAAGTAGAAGATAAGGATGGTCGAATTTTAGAAGAATTTAATCCAATTAAAGGTAAGCAGGTGATGAGTAGCGGGGAAGCCTTTATTATTTCTGATATTTTGGCAGACAACAATGCTCGGGCTCTGACTTTTGGAGCGGTGAATAGTTTAGTAATTCCAAATTACAAAGTAGCAGTTAAAACGGGAACTACTAATGAAAAAAAGGATAACTGGACGATTGGCTGGACGCCAAATTTGCTAGTGAGTGTTTGGGTGGGAAACAATGATGGTACTCCTATGGGGAGAATTGCCTCAGGAGTGTCAGGAGCAGCGCCAATTTGGCGAAAAATTATGCTTTATACTCTGCCTAAACGAGAAAAAGAAGATTTTAAAATTCCCCCTGGAGTAGTCAATATTTCAGTCGATAAAGTTTCTGGATATGGAGTTCATGACGAATTTCCTAGTAAAACGGAATATTTTATTGAAGGAACTCAAACTAATATTTTAGATCCGATTCATTTAAGATTAAAAGTGTGCAGAGATAAGTTTGGTTTGGCGACGCCCGAAGATGTGGCGAATGGTAATTACGACTTGAAAGAATATTTTAACTTTAAGGAAGAAGATCCTGTCAGTAAAGATGGACGAAATCGATGGCAAGAAGGGATTGATAGCTGGATAAATCAACAAAGTGATAAGGATAAATATTTTCCACCCCAGTCTTATTGTCGAGATGATGGGTCGGTGGGTGTAAATTTTGATAGCCCAGGAGACCGCTCCACCCAAGGAAATAATGTAGAAGTGAAAATTAGCACCACTTCTCTTAAAAAAATTACTGAAGTAAAATTGTGGGTTGATAATAATGAAGTTAAAAAATGGACAGAGAGACCATTTGAAGGTATTTTTAACTTAGCTAATGGGCCACATCGCTTAAAAATTAGAGCTGTCGATAAGGATGGGGCTAGTGGTGAAAAAGAGATTCAAATAGGGGTTAATGTACCTTGGGACTGGTCCCCTAGCCCGACTCCAACGATAACACCAACATTGGCTCCGACTTTGGCTCCAACTCAAACACCGACCTTGATTCCTAGCTTGGTACCGACAATAACAGGAATAGGTTTGACTTAGATTGATATATAAATATAGCCAAAGATACCAATTAATTTAAATTGATATATATGTTAGCAGATAGATATAGAAAGTGCTGACTAAAGAAGATTGAAGGTGGAGAGATGGATTTTTTTGGCAGTTTTATCATCACAATTGTAGTAGGAAACACGGAAGGTATATCGGTTTTTATAGACATCAATAATTTCTATCGACCAAAGGATTTTAGGATTAATTTTGGTGGAATATTCTTTGATAAGATCTAGAGGATCACGAGGAGAGTCAAGATTTAAATTGGCATCGAGAGTAATAATTTGTGAAGTTAACTCAATAGCTTTTGAATCTGAGAAAGTAGGAAGATATTTTTTGGGTTTGGGTAAATCATCTAAGATAATTTCAGTAAAATTCGAATCAACCCCTCTACCCTTCGGGTATCTCCCCTTGACAGGGGCGACTAAATTAAGGTCTGATTCTAGTTTTTGTGAGTCATAATGATAGATCGCTAGGGCGTTTTGTTCTAAATACTGGCCATTTTTTTGGAAATAAATTTTCCCAATTTCGAAAAATTGAGGGGCTGGTAATTTAAAACGCCGATACTGATCGAGTTGAGTTTTAAGAGACTGAATGAGGCTTTGACGCAGAACTGGGTAATCAGAATTAATTGAGTTTTGGGTAAAAATAGCGTTTTTATCTAGGGGTGTTTTAACTAGGGGCCAGGAGCGGATTTCGTCATAACCCAAAGCTAGTAACTGATCTTTAAGGTTTTCAATTAAGTATAGAATTGGTGGAGTGATATCGGGGAGGGTTTGGGAATCGACTGGAGTGTCAATTGGAATTTTATAATAGCCATAAAAACGAATTACTTCTTCAATTAAATCCTCAGATAAATTTAAATCTTTACGAAGAGAAGGAGGAGAGATTAAGAGACTAGATTTGAGATTTTTGATAATAGAACAACCAAGATGTTTTAAGACATCAAGAGAAAAATCAGTGGGAATATTGATACCAGCATAAGAGGCGGGTGAAGAGGGATCAAATTCTATAGTAATTTTAGATGGTACTTTGGGGTAAATGTCTAGTAGTTGACTACTGATGATGGCCCCGCAGTGAGTAATTAATAGGGATAATAGATGAGAAAAGGCGAGAGGAATAGTCTGGGTGTCCAGTTCTTTGTCTAAACGTATTGAAGCCTCAGTAATAGTTTTAAGGGAGCGGGAGTCAGACCTAACTCGAGAGGGGTTATAGATGGCCATTTCCAGAATGGAATCAGTCGTATTTAAATCGATACTAGAATTCTCACTTCCAATAAAAGATAGAGATAAGACTTTTTGGGAATCAGTAATTAAAAGATTCTTTGGGGATAATTTAATTTTGCTACCGTCAAGAGAAGTAAATTCACTGTAATTTTGGTTGTTTTCCCAAATTAGCTCCGAACTTTTTTTAAGATCAAAGGCATGACAGGGGATCCCCCACTGAAGCATGACATAGTTGGTGAGATCAACGAGCGTATTAATTGAATTGATATCGTGTAATTTAAGAAATTTAATAAGCCAAGAGGGAGAAGGTGAATTTTTAAGATTGGAAATTTTGGTGGCTTGAATTCGATAGACATCAGGGGAATTGATGGTAATAGGAATTGAAGATTCGGAAAATTGGAATGATTTTATTTCTGGAATTTGTAAATCTAAATTATAAAAAGTGGCCAATTCTCTGGCAATACCGTAGTAACTTAGGCAATCAGCTCGATTGGAACGTATTTCTAAATCTAAAACAATTTCACTGTCAATTTCCTCAAAACCAGAAACAAAATGACCAATTTGAGTTAAATTATCGCGGACAGATTTGGCATCATCTTTTAAATCCGGCAACCATTTTTTTATTTCTGAGTAGATTATTTTCATAAGTGGTTTGGTTTATAAGCTAGATTGCCGCCGAGAAGAGTTCTGATATCTTTAATGTTATATTTGGCCATTACCCAGCGATCAAGGCCGAGACCAAAGGCAAAGCCGCGCCAAAGATGGGGATCAATTCCCGCCATTTTTAAAACTTTGGGATGGATAATTCCGGCTCCACCCATTTCAATCCAGCCAGCCCCTTTACAGATAGCACAGCCCTGACCCTGACAATTGAAACATTGCATATCGGGACCGACTCCAGGTTCAACTTCGGGATAGTATTTATTTCGAAAACGAATAATGACATTGGGGCCATAGAGAGTTTTAAAAAGTAAATTTATAGTACCGAAGAGATCTTTTAGGGTGATATTTTTATCGACAACAACGCCTTGATAATGATGAAAAATGAAGTGGTTGCTTTTGTTTACTTTTTCATTGCGATAAACACGGCTAGGAAAGGCGACCTTAAAAGGCGGTTTTTCCTGAGAAAGAAGTCGAGCTTCTATTGAGGATCCTTGGGTTCGAAGTAATAATTCGGGTTCTTTAATATAAATAGTATCTTGCATTTCTCTGGCAGGGTGACTTGGAGGGACATTTAAGCGCTGAAAACAATACTCGTCACTTTCAATCTCGGGACCATCGTAAAAAGAGAAACCAAGTTTTTTAAAGACTTCGTTTAATTGACGTTCGGTTTGAGTAATGGGGTGAAGATGACCTACCTTTGGAAGAGAGAAAGAATTTACAATCTTCAATTTACAATTGTCAATTTTGGGAAGATTTGTTGATTTATTGGCAATTAATATTTCGACTTCTTTTTTGAGCTTGTTTAGTTGTTGACCGTATTTATGCGGATTTTCAGCTTTTCTAATTTCAGAAAAAAGTTGATTGATTAAACCTGAGCGGCCTAGAAGTTCTATCCGAATATTTTCTAATTCAGCCGATGTATTGGCAGAATTAATTTTATTTTTAGATTCAATTAATATTTGATTAAGGTTCATTTTTATTATTTTTTTGTAGAGACGTGATTAATCACGTCTCTACAGTGATTTTAACAAAAAACCCGCCTCTTCGGCGGGTTTTATTTTATAAATAATTTATTTCCCGCTTATTTTAATGAAGTAAATATAGATTTAAAAGTGGCGGAGTCGTTAATGGCAATTTCAGATAGCATTTTACGATTCAATTCAATTTTATTATCTTTTAATTTTTTGATAAAGACAGAGTAACTAGTTGAAAAAGGACGAAGAGCGGCATTAATTCTGACTATCCAAATCTTTCTAATATCGCGACGACGAATTCGACGACCATTAAAGGCATATTGACCAGCATGTAAGACGGCTTCTGAGGCGACTTTGTAGCGCTTACTTCGAGTCATCCAATAACCCTTGGCTTGTTTTAAGATTTTTTTGTGAGCTTTGCGTCTGACGGTTCCAGTTTTTACTCTCATAATTAGATAAATAGTTTAATAGATAATTAGTTTATTAGATAAATAGTTATTTTTTGCCTAAAAGTTTTTTAATTTTGGTAGCTAGGCGGCCAGTTACAACCTTTTTGCCTTTAAGACGACGTAATTGTTTTTTAGATTTTTTACGACGAAGATGACGTTTAAAAGAGGTTTCTCGCATGACTTTACCGTTTTTGGTGACGGTAAAGCGATTGCTAACTGATTTTTTTACTTTATGTTTTTTACTTGCTTTTTCCATATTATTTTTTTGGTTTTTTGACTGGAGTAAAAGTAATTAGAAGTCTTTTGCCAATCAATTTAGGAGTGCCCTCAGGGGCGGAAAACTCAGCCAGATCATTTTTAAACCTTTCGACCAGCTGATGACCGAATTCAGGTTTTTGAATTTGGCGACCTAGGAATTTTATACTTAATTTTACTTTATTTCCAGTAGTTAAAAATTCTTTACTTTTTTTAACTCTAGTATCATAATCTCCCTGGCCAATAAAGGGAGTCATTTGAATTTCTTTGGTTTCTCCACCTTTGAGACCTTTTTTTTCAGCCTTGGCTTTTTTAGCTTCTTGATATTTAAATTTTGAGAATTCAATTAGTTTGACAACAGGTGGCTTGGCAGAGCCGGAAATTTCCACCAAATCAAGGCCGGATTCTTGGGAAAGCTTAATAGCCTCAGACAGAGATAAAACATCTATTTGTTTACCATCTTCGTCTAAAAGACGGAGAGTCGGAGCAGTAATTTGACGATTTATTCTGTAATACTTTTGAGCCATTAGCTTATTTTATCAAATTTAAGGACCTTGTGTTGATTTGCTCCTTAACTTTGGCTAAAAATTCAACAAATGGAATAGCACCCAGATCTTGTCCGTCTCGTTGGCGAACAGAGACAGAATTCGATTCGACTTCACGATTGCCAATTATCAACATGTAGGGAACTTTTTTCATTTGAGCATCTCTAATTTTGGCTTGCATTTTTTCGGAGCGATCGTCTATTTCAGCTCTAATCCCCTGCTCTTTCAATTCACTGAGAATTTTATTGGCATACTGATGCTGGGCATCGGTGATAGGAATTATTTTTGCTTGAAGGGGTGAAAGCCAGAGAGGAAAGGCGCCAGCACAATTTTCGATGACAATACCTAAAAATCTTTCTACAGAGCCATAAAGAACACGATGAATCATAACTGGTTGTTGTTTGGTACCATCTTCGGCGGTGTATTCAAGATTAAAATTTTGTGGTTGAGCAAAATCCAACTGGATAGTCGAACATTGCCAGGTTCGACCAACACAATCTTTAAGGTGAAAATCGAATTTTGGACCATAAAAAGCTCCGTCACCTTCATTGATTTGATACGGAGTATTACCTTCAGTGAGAATTTGCCTCATAATAGATTCAGCTTTTTCCCAGACTTCATCAGAGCCGATAGAATTTTGGGGACGAGTAGACAGCTCTAGATGATCTAATTTGAGACCATAGGTATTATAGATTTCAAAACAAAGATCCATAACTTTTTTTATCTCTTCTTTAACTTGATCTGGGGTGCAGTAAATATGGGCATCATCTTGGGTAAATTCTCTGGGACGAATAATTCCATGGACTTCACCAGAAGATTCATAGCGGTGGACAATGCCCAATTCACCAACTTTTAAGGGAAAGTCACGATAAGATTTGGGATTACTTTTGTAAATCAAGATTCCACCGTCACAATTCATTGGTTTTATTGACATATTCCATTCTTTTGAATCTGGAGTAGAAACTTTATACATTTTTTGAGAAAAACTTTTTAGATGACCACTTTGTTGCCAGAGATCATTTGAAAGGATTTCTGGTGTTCTAACTTCTTGATAGCCTTCTCTCTCGTGGATTTGACGCCAGTAAGTAAACATTTCTCTCATAATGATATAGCCTTTGTTGTGCCAAAATACATCAGCCGGGGCCTCAGGATGAAAAGAGAAAAGATCAAGCTCTTTACCTATTTTTCGATGGTCACGTTTTTTGGCTTCTTCTATTTGCCAGAGAAACTGATCTAAATTTTTTTGGGATTCAAAGGCGGTACCGTAAATGCGGGTCAGCATTTTGTTTTTCTCATCACCATGCCAGTAGGCACCAGCCACAGAAAGGAGTTTAAAGGCTTTAATTTCGCCGGTTTTAGCAAGGTGAGGTCCGGCGCAAAGATCGACAAAGGCATCCGCGGTTTTATAAATTGAAATTATTTCATTTCGATCTTTAATGGAATCTAACCATTCGAGTTTGTAGGGATTATCTTTAAATAACTCTTTGGCTTGATCTAGAGTAATTTCCTCCCTAATAATAGGGAGATTCTCTTTAATAATTTTGGTCATTTCGGCCTCTATTTTGGGAAAATCTTCTTCGGATATTTTGAAGCTATTTAGAGGTTCAAAATCAAAATAAAAACCATCATCAGTGGCTGGACCCATAGCCATATAAAATTTGTCATTACCATAAAGTTGGTACATGGCCTGAGTTAAGACATGTTCAGCGCTATGGCGAATTTTATGGAGATTATCAGAATCGTGTTTGTGGGCGTCTATTTGTGACATAAGCTATTATAAATTAAAAATGTGAGTCTAAGAGGACTTGAACCTCTGACCTCTTCAATGTCAATGAAGCGCTCTAAACCAACTGAGCTATAGACTCAAATATAACCAACTGACCCTCCTCCGCCTTTGGCTTCGGACGGGCAATGGCTATAGACTCAACAGAGATAAAGAATTATAGCAAACTAGAAATTGGAGGAGAAATATAAATTAGTATCTCGTGTGTCAGGTAATTTACTTAAATTTTGATCGATAAACTTAAATGATTCAGTAAATCTTATACGTTGTCTATAACCTGGATTTTGGCCATCTAAAACCGCTTGTCTATTTTTATTTTTTCTTTCTTGGTAGGCTTTTAGAGCCTCTTTACCTTTTTTTGACATATTTTTTAATTAACTGATCTTGAAGCAGAATGCTCGCTACTCATGAGATACTGCTCTCCACCCTTTTTACTTTTGGCCATTGACCAAAAGTAATTTTTCTTTCTTTTCTTTTTTGTAAAAGATTCAAGCCAAGAACTAGCTTCATTTATATTTTTGCGAAAAT
>JAQVSW010000005.1:13512-22028 GCA_028700345.1 Candidatus Shapirobacteria bacterium
CTACTCATGAGATACTGCTCTCCACCCTTTTTACTTTTGGCCATTGACCAAAAGTAATTTTTCTTTCTTTTCTTTTTTGTAAAAGATTCAAGCCAAGAACTAGCTTCATTTATATTTTTGCGAAAATTAATGACAAAATTTTTTATTCTGGTTAAAAAATTTATTTGATATTCAGATACTTCAGGGATATTTTCTAAAGTAATATTTTGGATATCTTGATTTAAATTATCGGTAGAATCAGTTAAACTTTTAATTTCTTGCTGAAGTTCTTTGATAGTATTTTCAAGTTCTTTCTGCTTTTGATTAAAAAGAGTTTTTTCTTGCTCTTGAACATAATTAATATTACTGAGAAATTCATTACTCCAATTTTCTGGTTTTGGATTGTTTTTATTGATTTCGACGCTTTGATTTAGACCTAAAATACCACTTAGAGAAAATTTTTTGGGAGCAGTATTAGTTTGAGAATCCGATAAAATTTCGCTACTTTTATTGACACCAAAAAAACTCGATTTCTTGGGATCGGCTTTTCCATGATAAGACCCACCTGCTGTCATAGAAGAATTATATCAAATTATAAGATACTTTGGAGATAATCAAGTACTTTTTGTTGAGTTAAAAGAAAATAAACTAAGTTAGGATCTTTTTTAAGCTCAGGATTTTTTGTAAAAATATCGTTTATTTCTTTTTCCTCAACCTTAATTTTTTTATCTACAGCGATCTGATTTATGGCGAGATTTAATGTCCAATCTTTTTTAATTTGAGATTCTAACTCTTCCCTATACTTAGGTAAAGTGGTGTTTTTACTTTTCAGATACTGATCGATACTTAGTTTGGCAGAATCCAGGTGCTCAACCAGGTCAGACAAACGACGATTAACATCATTATTTAATAAGACTCCTGGGAGTTCGATTTGAGTGTGTTTTAAAATTAGGTCAATAATTTTGTCTGTTTTAACTTTTTGATCATTTTTTTGATCTTTATTTAGAGGTTTAATTTCGTCAAAGAATTGAGGATTAATATTTACGGGAGGAAGCTCGGCACTTTCCATTTCTAAAACCCAATCTGAATCAAGGGACAGTTTTTCGGTTTTAATTTTAATAGTTGGCTCAGTAATCGGTTTTAATTTATGCTCATCAATAATTTCTTTATAAGTTTTGGGCAAGAGGTGGTTAAGAACCTCTTCAATAACCTGCTGGGGTGAAATATTTTGCTCGACAACATCGAGTGGTGCCTTGCCTTTACGAAAACCTTTTTTTTCGAAAGAAGTCTGAATTTCCGCTAAAACATGCTCATATTCTTTTTTGATATCAGCTGCACCTAAGGTGAGCTCAATGGTAAATGATTTGTCCTTAAGTTGCTTTAATTGATGATTTGTTTTCATAAGTCTGCTTATGATAGCATAATTAAATCTATTAATGGAAAAAATAATTATTAAATTTAGTCGAGTCTTTTTTTGGAGTCTTCTCGGACTGGTAATAACTAGTATGGCGGTGGCCGAATGTGTTTATTTACTTAATTATGAATCAAAAAAACAACTTATCTTTAGTAACTTAACAAATGATCAGTCACTAAGAGTAGCGGCTCAATCAAATAGGCAAGAAGATTTAATTGAAATTAAAAGTGAGATAACTAAATCTGATGCCCGGCCGGTAATAATTGAGAAATATTTAGCCAAATATAAATCCCCTCTTTTGCCTTATGCTAGGGAAATTTTTGAAATATCACAGACTTATGGTTTTGAATATTACTGGATAGTGGCGATAGCCCAGCAAGAATCAAATTTATGTAAAAAAATACCCCAGGATTCTCATAATTGTTGGGGTTATGGTATTCACAAAAATGGGACTTTGAAATTTGAAAATTATGATTTGGCTTTAAAATCATTCGCTGAATATTTAAAGAGAGAATATTTTGATAAGGGTTTAAATACTCCGGAACTTATAATGAAGAAATATTGTCCTCATTCTGATGGTTCTTGGGCGAGAGGGGTACGGCAGTTTATCGACGAAATGGAGAGGGGCGTCTAATACACATCTAATCTATATTATTGACATAGTTATAATGTTTTGGTATAGTTGCCTCCAGATCCCGGGGTGGCTCCTCTAAAAAGCATGCTCTGGGATTTTTTTTGGTCTAACCCCTCCGTCCCGCCACGCGGGACACCTCCCCTTGACAGGCGAGGCGAGAACAGGTTTTCAAAATCTCTTGTTTTACCTTTTCAAGATCAGTTAATATTTCTTCATTTGTGAATCTAATTGTTTCTACTACTATTTTGAATAAAAACAGGTCTCGTAAATTATCATTTTCTTTCTTTTTGTTATGTGACCCTCCGTCTATCTCAATCGCTAAATTTAATTTAGAACAATAAAAATCGAGGATAAATCTATTAATTGGCTTTTGTCTACTAAATTTATATCCTGTTTTTTCATATCTCAATAATTTTTGCCAAATAATATTTTCAGCCTCGGTAGGATTATGTCTATTATTCTTGGCCATATGAGTCAAGTCGGCCATGTAATTAATATTTCCATGAATTGGATTTATCGCTTCAATTTCAATTTTCTTTTTCATTTATTTAGTATTTGATTCTTGGCCTCGCCTGTCAAGGGGAGGTCCTCGATTTAATAATCGAGGGGAGGGGTTAGATTAAAGAGGGGTTAGGGGAGATTGGTCAAAGGGGGTTGTTTTCTGCCCTGACTTTGGATTACAATATCCCCTATGGGAATGATTTCAACCGCACAATTTAAAAAAGGGATTTATTTACTTTTTCATGATGAACCTCATATGGTGATGGACATTACCTTTGTCTCTCCAGGAAAAGGGTCGGCTTTTTATCGAACTAAACTCAAAAATTTATATACAGGTCATGTAGTGGAATATACCTATAAATCCGGAGAAAAGGTAGAGGAGGTTTTGGTAGAGACACAGGAGGCAGAATATTCTTATTTTGATGGAAGTAACTATGTTTTTATCGAACCTAGAACTTTTGAGCAATATGCTGTACCTCAGGAAATAATTGGTGAGGATAAAGTATATTTAAAAGAATCTCTTCTTTATCGAATTAAATTTTATGAAGAGAAACCAGTAGGAATAACATTACCAAAAAGTATTGCTTGTACTGTAGTCGAAACTGAAAACTCAATTAAGGGTGATACAGCGACTTCGGCCATGAAAAATGCTGTCTTAGACACAGGAGCCAAAGTGCTAGTCCCTCTTTTTATTAAAAATGGCGAAGAAATTTTAATTAGCACTGAAAGCGGGGCTTATTTGTCTAGAAAGAATTAAAGTCCTATTTGAAGATCGATGGCAGGGGTTTCTATTTCTAAATCTTGATTTATATTATTTTCGATATTTTCAAATTTTTCTCGATAAGCTTCAGGTAAAAGTGATTTAGATACAGTTGGGACAATTTTTTCTGTGGGAAGAGGGGTAATAGAGGGAACCACTGAATTTTCATTTTTTCGGCGAGAAGTAACGATTAGGGAGATGATAAAAAGAATAAAAATAAATATACCCAAAGCAATTAAGATAATTATTTTTGGACTTAGTTTTATTTTGCTTTTAAGGGCTGAAGGAATTTCTTCTTGAAAACCGAGAGGATTATTTTGAGAAATATCAATATTTTGATAAGGAGTGTCGGCCATTTTAGTTATAAAATTTAATAGTAACTGCTTTAAGATCTGACAAAATATTTTTTAAATATGAATCGGCTTTTAAAATTTCAACTCTAGCTTCAGGAAAAAAATTAGAAAAAGTTTTGCCCTTTTGAGGTTTTTGAGCAATAGTATTGGCATTTTCAAGAGATTTATTAATCAAGTCAGAATTAACGGGAAAATTGGCAAACCAGTTTTCGGTAAAATTATTGTTTTGAGAATCTGTTTTTATAGTATCGGCCAAAATTTTTATTTCGTTAAGATTGTATAGTCGTAAATTTATAGCTGCTTGAGTTAAGGCTTGGTAATAAACAGTTTGAATTTCAAGATAGCGATTTTTAAAGGTTGTTGCCCAGTCTTTGATATCGGCTGAATTAGTGAAATTTGGAAGAATTAGATTTTGTTCGTCTAGCCAGTCTTCCCATTTTTGAAGTGAAACTTGAATCTTTCCAGTTTTTGACAAATCGCTATTTTTATATTTATCAAGGCCAACTCGGAGAGTCATCAAAAAACTTTTAAGCATTTTATTTCTGGAAAAAAGAACAGTTTTGGTTGATTCAATCATATCTTGCTCAGAAGTGATGCTGCGATATTGAATATAGACATTTTTTTTATTTAAAAAATCAAGATAGTTTTTTTGGTATTCATCTCGTAAAAAAAGGTAATCGTTTCGATATTGAGTAAACAATTCACTTTGGGTTTGAGCTTTTATAGGAGAAGTGTTGAACAAAAAAAATAAGACAAAAATTAACCACATAAAATAGTGTAGCAAAAAAAAGTGCCGCTGAGAGGACTCGAACCTCCACATCTTTCGATATACGCTCCTAAAGCGTACGTGTATACCAATTTCACCACAGCGGCAATATGCTTATTTTATCAATAATTTGGTAAAATAATGAAGCTTGTCCCCATAGCTCAGTTGGATAGAGCGCTTTCCTTCTAAGAAAGAGGTCGCAGGTCCGATCCCTGCTGGGGATACAACGTAATGCCAAATTTTCGGCAAACGTTGTTAGAACGTATAAATTCAAAGAATTTATTACGTTCTACATTGGCGCCTATAGCTCAATGGATAGAGTAATAGTCTTCGGAACTATTGATGAGGGTTCGATTCCCCCTGGGCGCACCTAACAATTTGGGTCCTTAGCTCAGCGGTAGAGCAGTCGCCTCTTAAGCGATTGGTCGCGAGTCCGAATCTCGCAGGGCCCACTTAATTAACTCATAAATACTTTTAGCCAGGCTTTAAAACGGGTCCAAAGATTATCTTTTGGTTGATAGATGGTGGAGGTGGGACTAAGAGATTTTATTTCATACTGAGGAGTGTCTTTCCAGCCTAAGTAACTTTTTTCAAGATAATGTTTAATAGTAAATTTAAATGGTATTTTGGCTATTTTACCGGGATATATATAGTTACTATCAGTACAAATTGGAGTGCTGTCGATATTACTCGATGACTGTGATGATAAGCAGAAATTTGTTTCACCCCAAATTGATTGACCAGTGTTTTTAAGTTCAAATGAACCACTTTGCTGGTTTTGACTAAAAATAATTAAGGGTAAGTTAAATTTTAATATTTCAAATTTAGTAATTTGCTTTGGATGATTGGTTTTTTTGGGTAAATCAATTATGGCCTGATATTCTGGGTATAGTTTTCCGGTGGGATCGAGCCAAGAAAAATGGTCAAAGGGAGCCTCGCTATAGTTGTAAATAAATGGGGTAACAGCAATTATCTGTTCATCCTCCTCCCAGATTTCAAGAGCTTTTTGATAAAAATCAACAGTAGTTTTTAAAGAAAAATAATCATTATTTTTCTTAACTCCTTCTCGGTGTGGCCAACCGGTTTCAGTGATAAAAACAGGATAGCTTTTATTTATACCGAGAAATTTTAAATAATCGAGTTCCCACTGATAGCCTAGAATAGAAAATTGGCCTTTGTCGTTGGGATTGCCTACAAAGCCATGGTTGGGATAAGAATGTGAAGCAAGTCCATCAATTAAATCAAAATAAATCGAATTGTACTGGTATATTTCTTCATAAAAATTTTTTGCTGATTTAGTTTGGGGTAGTTTTTCTGGAGCGGCTAAATCAAGAGGGGAAGATAAAATAAAAAAATTAGAATTAAAATTTTTAAATTTCTCTGCCGTATAGATAAAAATATCAACAAATTTTTTGACATCGATAGTAGTCCCCCATTCTTTGGCATGATTGACTTCATTAAAGGGAATAATATATTTAGGTACCACTGGCCAGTTTAAGGAGGAAAGAAAAGAAGCGAGACGATCAATATCGCTGGTGCTAGGTATTTTCCAGTAGTCTTCTTCCATGACAGTAGCTAGACGAATTATAGGAATAATGTGATATTTACGGCAATTATCAAAAAATTCTTGCCAGGTATTTTTATCAAGCTCGTTGGTCCGAATGACGATAGTGACATAGCCCCAATCACCACCACTAGAATTGATAATTTCCTTGGCAGAGAGTAAGTCGGCAGTTTGAGTCAGATGAAGACCAAAGAGGTTACGCTCAGATGCTAAAATAGGATTGAGATTTAGGAAAAATAATACTAGTAGGCAAAAAATAAACATAGCTTTAGTATTTTACTAAGAAAATGAACAAAGAAGAAATTATAAAAATGAAAATTTCTAGGGTGGAGAAAGAAATAAGAGATACCCCCTATGATAAAAGTAGTGAACATCATCATGGAGTCTTAAAGGCAAAACTGGCAAAACTAAAAGATGAACTTGATGGTCCAAGTAACAAAGGTGGTGGAGGAGGTGTTGGCTATGCCATTAAACATTCCGGCGATGCTTCAATAGTTTTGGTGGGATTACCAAGCGTTGGTAAATCAACTTTATTAAATGCAATTACTAATGCAGAATCAAAAGTAGGTAATTACGACTTTACTACTTTGGGGGTGGTTCCGGGAATGATGGAATATAAGGGGATAAAAATGCAAATTCTTGATTTACCGGGAATTATTGAAGGGGCAGCTAGAGGTAAAGGTTTTGGAAAAAAAGTACTGTCAGTGATTAGAGCTTCAAATATGGTGGTGCTCATGACTGATATTCAAAGAAAAGATTGGCTTTTTAAAATAAAAAAGGAAATGGAAGAAGCAGGAATTAGATTAAATAAAAAAGCGCCAAAAGTACATATTCATCGAATGGCCAAAGGAGCAATTCAGATTATTGATCCTTTTAACTCGCTTAATAAAGAAACAATGATTGAAATAGCCCAGGAGCTCGGTTTTGAAAATGCCGTGATTCAACTTGGAGAAAAATTATCTTCGATTGATCAATTTATTGATGCTTTGAGCAAAACTAGAACTTATATCCCTCTGGTTGAGGTAATTACTAAAATAGATACAGAGAAAAAATCTAAAGTCGAAGGCCTAAGGTCTAAAGACAATGAGGTTGTATTGATGAGTGCCAATACGGGTATTGGTATTGAAGAGTTTAAGGAAAAAGTTTGGCAAGGTCTCGAACTAGTCAGAGTTTATTTGAAAAGAGAAAGAAGTGGACAGGCTGATAAAAAGGAACCTCTAATTATGAAAAACGGACAAACTTTGGATACAGTTTTGAAAAAAGTTTCAGGTGGGATGAGGGATGATGTTAGTCGGGCTTATATTTGGGGTAAAAATGCGCGTTTTCCTGGGCAAGAAGTTAGCTTTTCATTTCCAATTTTTGATGAGATGGAAGTGTGGTTTGGGAGATAAATTTTATTTAGAGATAGTTTGTATGTTTTTATACATATTTTACTTAGACTAATTGAGTGTTAAGATATTTTGTGGACAAAAAAGATTTAAAACAAATTGCCGACTTGATGGATGTAAAAATGGACACTAAATTAGCAAAATATAATCAAGGAATAGAAGAAAAAATGTTTCAATGGAAATCGGAAATTGTAGATTCAGTTGATGTTTTAGCGGCAGAAATTAGAGATGAAAGAGAATTTAGAGATATTTCGAGTCACCAGATATCGGGAAATACTAGACGAATTGAGAAACTGGAGAGCAAAGTTTTCGGAGCTGTTCAGAGCGTTGTTTAAGTATTTCTTTGGATATTTTTTCTGATTTTAAGTAAAGTTCACGGGCAAGGGTACCTGGTCGGGGGGAATATTTAAAGACATGAATTTTGGTAAAACCGATTTTTTTACACAAATTATATGTTTTCTCGAAATCAGATTTGGTTTCACCGGGGAAACCAACGATAATGTCGGTACCAAAACTCAACCCACCCCCTACCCCTCCCTTGACCCTCCAGAGGCGGGCAGGCAAGGGGGGAGAAATATTTTTTAATAAAGAAAATTTTTCTAAAATAATTTTTTTAGAATAATTTCGATGCATTAATTTTAAAATTTTATTGGAGCCGGTCTGGATGGGGATATGTAATAAAGGAGAAAGGCGAGAGGGGAAACGAGAAAATAGAGAAATAAATTTATTATCAATAGAGTTGATGGGAATAGAGCCGAAGGAGATCAACGAAATATCTGTTTTGGTCAGTAGAGTTTCAACTAAATTCGAAAAACCTGGGGTATATTGATTTAAATTAACACCAGTTATTATGATTTCTTGATAGCCATCATTGACGGCTTTATTAACGGTATCAATGGCAATCTCGATGGGTAATGACCAGAGGTAGGGGCGTTTTATTGGCACGGTACAATAAGTGCAAAAAGCACTGCAGCCGGATTGAACCTTAAGTAGAAAGCGATCCGTATGCGAAAATTTGTCTTTTATTTGGTGAGAATAACTGGAATTTAATTTTTTTAAAGACTTTTCTTTTTGAGGATTAGAGATTATTTGGATATTTTTGGTAACTTTTAGATTTTTAAGTGAGGCACAGCCAGAGATAATTATTTTTGCCTTAG
>JAQVSW010000051.1 GCA_028700345.1 Candidatus Shapirobacteria bacterium
CCATCTACCTCTTTGATCCCGAGTTCATCCAGTTTATAATACGTCCTTATAACACTGTCGAATAAGGGTTCCACCTGTGAGACAGTGAGCTCACATTTTGTTTTCTAACAAACCACTTCCATCATCAGTCCAAAATGATCTGATAAGTGAATATTTTTTTTATTAAGTCTATACAAATCTTCCAAAATCAATTCATAACCAATATATTTTAGATCTTTTGAAATTAAAATATAATCAAGTCTCTTGTCTCTTTTAATTTTATAAAAATTTTTTCTTTGACTATTTTCCTTGGAAACAGTAACCAAATTTTCATCTCTGAGTGGATCATATAAATTTGTTTTCTCATCTAATTCCCTATAAATACTTTCAGTAAATTCAATATTAAAATCACCCGCTACGATTGTACTTTCTCCTTCCACTTTTAAAGCTTCTAAAAGTTCAGAAAATTGTTTTAATAAAATTTTTCTTTCTTTAGGAGAAACATTTTTATAAAGACTGACAAGATGAGTATTTACTACTGTCATCTTCTTGCCTTCAATCTCTAACGTAACTTTTTGATAACCCTTTTTAAGCACTCTATCGCTAAGTTGAAGAGAAAAGAGAGTAGCTTGGTTCTTATATTTTTTATATTCACCGCTTACAATTGGAAAACGAGAAGCAAAAAACAATCCGCCCCTATTGATTCTTTTTCCTGGAGTCGTAAAAGTATAGTATCCATTGTTCTCAAAAACTTTGGCAATTCTTTTAACTCTTTTTAAAAAAATCAGTTCTTGAAAACAAATTACATCCGCTTTTAATTTAATTACCTCAGATATTAAATGATTAATCCTAACTGTTCTTTTGGAAGAAAGAGGGGAGTCGAAACAATTTAAGGTAATAACTTTAAGATTCATAATTTTCAGAAATTGATTATAAACCAAACCATCAAAATAACATATAAATAAAATTGACTTGCTATACTGTCCTTGTGATCTATATTTTTCACGGCAACCACACTCTCCAAAGCTATAATGAATTTTCCCAACTTCTAAATAATTATAAATTACATGAAAAATTTCACCAAAGTAGTAAAAATTTAGACATTGATTCTTTTAATCGTTTTCTCAATACCCCCTCCCTTTTTTCTGAAATAAAAGTCGTTATCATTGAAAATTTATTTTCTCTTCTTAAGGCTCAACTTGATCCTCTAGCAAAATTAATAAATTCCCACCCTGATTTTGATTATTTATTTTGGCAAGACAAAAAAATCGATGCCACAAAATTAAAATTATTTCCCAGATCTACTGTAAAATTTTTTGTCCTACCTGAAGTCTTATTTAGCACTCTCGATTCAATTAAGCCTCAAAACAAAAATGATTTTTCCAAAAAGTATCAAAATTTAATTCTGACACTACCATTTGAGTTAATCCTTTTTTGGTTTAAAAATCATCTTAGACGTCAACTGACGACCTATTCAAAATTTTCCCCCTCCCTCTTAAGGGAAGCCTATTTAAATTTAATTGAGCTCGATTATCGCTCAAAAACTGGAAAACTGCTGCAATCCAAAGAAAATAGTCTTGAAAGAGTCATTCTTTCTCTTATCGACTCAGGGCCCTAATTTCTGTTATTATTTTTATATGACTGCCCAAATTATCGATAAACCCTGGGGTCGAGAGATCATTCTTAGCACTCCAGATTTACCCTATACTGCCAAAATTCTCGAAATTAAAGCCGGCAAACGCTTATCTCTTCAATATCACGATCAAAAACTAGAAACTCTCTGCCTTTTTTCCGGAGAGGCTAATATTATTTGGGGTAAAGATCAATCAAATCTAATAACTGAAAAAATGATTGATGGTCAAGGCTATACCATTACTCCTGGAACTATCCATCGTTTTCAGGCGATTACTAATTGTCGACTTTTTGAAGCTTCAACTCCAGAAATTGGCACTACCTATCGTCTCGAGGATGATGCTAATCGAAACGATGAAACTGAGTCAGTTAGAAATTTACCCAACCGTGGCTACTAATAATCAAAATCTTCTCTGGTTTAAGGATATTCATTTTGAAGACGTCAATCTTGTCGGTGGAAAAGGCGCAAATTTAGGTGAAATGTACAATATTGGTATCCCCGTCCCCAATGGCTTTTGTGTCACTGCTCGGGCCTATTTTAAATTTATCGAAGCTAACAAATTAAAACCAAAAATCAAGGCTCTTCTCGACACTATTGACGTTGATGATCCTACACAACTAAATTCTACCTCAGCCAAAATTAGAAAATTAATAAAAGAGGCACCTCTCCCACCAGAAATAGCTATCGAAATAATGAGCGCTTATAAAAAGCTTTGTAGTTATGCTGGCTTAAAAAATGTTCCTGTAGCCGTCCGTACCTCTGCCACCGCTGAAGACAGTGCTGATGCCTCATTTGCCGGCCAAGGAGATACTTTTCTTAATGTATTGGGAGAAAGTAATATTGTTACCAAAGTCCGAGCTTGCTGGTCCAGTCTTTTTACCTCACGTTCTCTTTTTTATCAAGTAAAAAACCATTACGATAACTTTAAAATTGGTGTCGCTGTCCCAGTTCAAAAAATGGTTCAAAGTGAGATTTCTGGAATCGCTTTTACTTTAAATCCAGTTACCAACAATAAAAAAGAAATTGTCATCGAAACAATTTGGGGTCTAGGAGAATATATCGTGCAGGGGATTGTTACTCCAGATCAATATTTAGTAGATAAATCTAATTGGGAAATAAAATTCGAAAATCATGTTCCTCAAAAAATTCAGTTAACCCGTTTTGAAGATAGTAATAAAGAAATTCCTGTCCCAAAATATAAACAAAATCGATCAAAAATCAACCCTTCCATGGTTATAAAAATAGGTAAACTTGCCCAAAAACTCCATAATCATTACGGCAAAGCTCAAGATATTGAATTTGCCATTGAAAAAAATAAACTTTATTTTGTCCAAACCAGACCAATCACCACGGTTGATATCAGTCAAAAAAGTCTGCAATCTCAGGAAAAAATTGACGTTAATCTTAAACCCATTTTAACTGGGGATGCCGCTAGCCCTGGTTCAGGGACTGGCGTGGCCATCATCATAAATAATCCTAAAGAGTTAAATCGGGTTCAAAAAGGACAAGTACTAGTTACTGAAATGACTACTCCCGATTTTGTTCCGGCCATGAAAAAAGTCAACGCTATAGTTACCGATAGAGGAGGCCAAACCTCCCATGCCGCTATTGTCAGTCGTGAACTTGGTGTTCCCTGTGTTGTTGGAACTGAAAAGGGGAGTAAATTAATTAAAGAAGGTGACATTATTACCGTTGATGGTACTACCGGTAAAATTTACTCAGGTGACCAAACTCAAAATACCACTAAAACAGAAAAAAAGAGTCAATCAACCCAAAAAACAGCCACCAAGCTTTATGTCAATTTAGGTGAACCCGAGCTGGCATCCGAAATTAGCAAAAGAAATGTCGATGGTATTGGTCTACTTCGAGCTGAATTTATGATTGCCAACATCGGTATTCATCCCAAGCGTATGATTCAGGAAAACAGGCAAAAAGAATACATTCAAAAATTAGCTTCTGGCTTACTTTCTTTTTGTAAAAATTTCAACCCCAGACCAGTCATCTACAGGGCTACTGATTTTAAAACCAATGAATATCGCTACCTTAAGTGGGGAAAATTATACGAACCTCAGGAACCCAATCCTCTTCTCGGATTTCGTGGAGCTACTAGATATATCAATTCACCCGATGTTTTCGAAATGGAGCTTGAGGCTATCAAAATTGTCAGAAATAAATATAATTTAAAAAATTTATGGCTAATGATTCCTTTTTGTCGCACTCCCGAGGAACTTGTAAAAGTGAAAAAAATCATTACCGACAATGGTCTTCTAAGAAGCCCTTCGTTTAAATTATTTATGATGGCCGAAATTCCCAGCAATGTCATTCTTCTTGATAAATTCATTGATGTTGGTATTGACGGCATTTCTATTGGCAGCAATGACCTTACCATGCTGGTCCTCGGTCTTGACCGTGACAACTCCGAAGTAGCTAAAGATTTTAATGAACTTGATCCATCCGTTCTCTGGTCATTAAAGCGTCTTATCGTTATAGCTAAAAAACGCGGTATTATGGTTGGTATTTGCGGACAAGCCCCCAGTAATCATCCCGATTTGGTTGAAAAATTAGTTAAATGGGGAATTACCTCAATTTCCGTTTCCCCAGATGCCATTGATCGAAGTCGAGAAATTATTGCCTGGGCGGAGAATAAAAGACTATCACCACTTCGCCCCTAAGCTCACCATCCCAATCATTTTTTATCTCCTCAAATTTTTTTGTCATTTCTCTAAGAATTTTTATTTCAACTTTTTCCCCATAAACTTGTTTTATTTCCTTAATTAATTTTTCACTTCGAAGAGGGGACTCATAAATAATTTTTGCTCCCTCAACTGACTTATATTTTTTCAGTATTTTCTTTCTTTCTCCCTCTTTTTTTGGTAAAAATCCCAAGTAAGAAAATCTTCCCATTGGCAGTCCTGCTAAAATCAAGGCATTAATTAAAGCCGAAGGACCAGGAATTGAGGTATATTTTATATCTAGCTCTTGACATTTTTTAACTAGAAGCCAGCCCGGATCTGACAAAAGAGGCGTCCCAGCATCAGTCACTAAAGCAATTTCCAGACCTTCTTTTAACATTTCAATTATTTGAGGTATCTTTTGTCTTTCTACTTCATCATAAAAAGAAATTAATTTCGGTTTATTGACAATTTTTAATTCATTAAGCAGTATTCCCGTTCTTCTAGTATCTTCACATAATAATATATCAATATTTTCCAATATATCGATAGCCCTCAATGTAATATCTTTCATATTTCCAATTGGTGTTGCGACAATATAGAGCATGTTTTAGTTATTAAACTGTCTAATTACAGCTACTACTTTCCCTCTAATTTCTACCTCAGTGACATACATTGGACTCATGGTGGAATTGGCTGGTTGCAAACGAACTCGAGTTGCCTCTTGATAATATCTTTTTAAAGTAGCAAAACCATTTTTAAGAACTGCCACTACAATATCCCCGTTATTAGCCATTTTTTGCTCTTTTACAACTACATAGTCACCACTTAAAATTCCATCATCAATCATCGAATCACCCTTGGCCTGGAGGACAAATGATTTATCTCCCGCTTTAATCAAGCTTGATGAGACCATTAAGGTGGCATTTGGATCCGGATAAGCTTCAATTGGCTCTCCACAAGCAATAAAACCCAATACGGGAACTTCAATATTGTCATTTGAATTTTTATCATCATCATTTTGCAAAAGTTCTATTCCTCTAACCGCTCCCCGGTAACGTCTAATTAAACCTTTTTTTTCTAAAGTTGATAAATGTTCATGAACCGTCGCCAGCGAAGATAGACCCAAATCTTGGGCTATTTCTGTTAATGTTGGCGCATAGCCATACTTGTCTATAGAACGGGAAATCAAATCTAAAATTTCTTTTTGTCTTTTATAAATTATCGCTGGCATAATCACATCATACACGAACAATACCCGAAGTCAATTATTAAATTAATGATAAGATTA
>JAQVSW010000052.1 GCA_028700345.1 Candidatus Shapirobacteria bacterium
TACATATTCTTATATAATATTAACTAAAATATGGCTCTACATAAAAATTTCCCAAAAGATAAATTTCAAATACTTGATCCAGCGGTCAGATGGTTTCCGGCTGAAGAGGATTTAAGAGAAAAGGGCTATGAAAAGCTTCTGCCTCCTTTTGTTCCAGAACTCAGAGAAAAAGTAGCCCAGTGGCGCAAAAATAACTATGATGGCGCAAGTGAAACTTCAAAGGCGCTATTAAATTGGTGGTTTAAAGAGCCTCATACAATTTATGCTAAAGATGGTAAAAGTGTTTCTTTCCAATATTATTATGCTCAGAGGGAAGCTGTGGAAACTATTATTTGGCTTTATGACGTAGAAAAGGTTGAAAGTAAATATGATTTAATTAAGTTTGATAAATTAGGCCGAGTAAGTCCTAACATGTTTTCTGAAAACTGGTTGCGTTTTGTTATTAAGATGGCTACTGGTAGCGGAAAAACAAAAGTAATGAGTTTACTTTTAGCTTGGTCATATTTTCACAAGCTTTATGAGGATGGTTCTGAATTATCAAAAAACTTCTTGTTAATAACCCCAAATATTATAGTTTTAGATAGAATTAAAAATGATTTTGAGGGATTAAAAATATTTTACGAAGACCCTATTTTGCCGGACAATGGTTTTAACGGTCAAAACTGGCAAGATGATTTTCAAATTAAACTTCATTTACAGGATGAAGTCGGCACTATATCAAAAACAGGAAATATATTCTTAACAAATATTCACCGTGTTTACGAAGGCTCTGTTAATGAGTCTAGTTTTGACGATGATGATACTTCTGATTATTTTCTAGGCAGCAAAGTGGTTGGAAAAACAAATGATTCTAAAATTGACTTAGGCGAAATTGTGCGTGATATTGATGAACTAATGGTTATAAATGATGAGGCTCATCATATTCATGATCCTAAAATGGCTTGGTTTAAATCTATTGAAGATATTCATCATCGCTTATTACAAAAAGGAAAAAAATTAGCCTTACAAATTGATGTAACGGCTACCCCTAAAAATGACCGAGGAGAAATTTTTGTACAAACAGTTTCCGATTATCCTCTAGTTGAAGCTATTCATCAAGGAGTAGTAAAAAATCCAGTTTTGCCGGATCAGGCAAGTCGAGCAAAATTACAAGAGAAACAAAGCTCTTTGTTTGCTGAAAAATACGAGGATTTTATTAAATTAGGCGTTGAGGAATGGGAAAAAACTTATAAAGAACTAGAGCCAACTGGAAAGAAATCAATTCTTTTTATTATGACTGATGATACGAAGAATTGTGATGACGTTGCGGCTTTTATTGAGAAAAATTATCTGAGACTACAAGGCTCCGTTTTAACCATTCATACCAATAAAAGCGGTGAAATATCTGAAACGACTTCTGGTAAAAAAGAAAAAGAATTGCAAGAATTAAGAAAGAAGGCGAATGATATTGATAGTCTTGAGAGTCCGTATAAAATCATCGTTTCTGTTTTAATGCTTAAAGAAGGTTGGGATGTAAAAAACGTAACAACTATTGTCGGTTTGCGCCCTTATGGCTCTGATTCAAAAATTTTGCCAGAGCAGACTCTTGGACGCGGTTTACGTAGAATGTTTTTTGGTCAAGACGTTCAAGAATATGTCAGTGTTATTGGAACCCCAGCTTTTATGGAATTTGTTGAATCTATTAAAGCTGAAGGTGTTGAGTTAGAGAAGAGAAAGATGGACAGAAGCGGCACGCCTATTACACCGTCAGTTATTGAGGTTGATCATGAAAACACTAAGAAAGATATTAATAACTTAGATATAGAGTTGCCCGTTTTAACACCAAGAATACAAAGAGAATACAAAAATTTAAATTTGCTTGATGTTGCTAAATTTGAAAATAAGAAAATTGGAATTAAAGAATTTAGTGAAGAAGAAAAGAAAGAAATTATTTTTGTTGAAGTTGTTGATGAAAAACAGCATCATACAACTATTTTAAATAGTTCTCTAGAGCCGAATTATCAAAGCGTGGTTGGTTTTTTTGTTCAAAGAATAATGAAAGAATTAAGGCTTTTTGGTTGTTATGATATTTTGTTTGGAAAAGTTAAAGATTTTATCTGTAATTATCTATTTAATAATAGCGTTGATCTTAATGACGCCAATATTTTAAGAAATTTATCGGAGACAGAGGCGGTAATGATAATTGTTGAATCTTTTAAAAAAGGTATTAACAATTTAACTGTTCAAGATATTGGCGATACTGAAATTAAAAATTATATTAAAGTAAGTAGCGCTAGACCATTTGTTGTGACAGATAAAAAATATTTACTACCAAAAAAGAGCGTTTTTAATAAAATAGTTGGTGATAGTGATTTTGAATTAGAGTTCGCCGACTTTTTAGAAGGCTCAGACGATGTTATTTCTTTTGCTAAAAATTACTTTGAAATTCATTTTAAGATTGATTACAGAAATGCCGCCGGAGCAATTTCTAGCTATTACCCGGATTTTTTTGTTAAGACTGATAACAAAACAGTCTATATTGTAGAAACAAAGGGAAGACAAGATTTGGATGATATCGAAAAAATAAAGAGACTTGAGCAATGGTGTCAGGATGCCAGTGAAAGACAAAAGAAAATAGAGTATAAGATGATTTATGTTAAACAAGAAGAATGGGATAAGTATAAATCAAAAGATTTTAAAGATTTAGTGAAGGTTTTTTGCAAAAAAATATAAAATAATTAAAAAATAAAAGTATGGCAAAAAATATCGAACCCAAACTCCAGTTAATTAGTGATTATCTAAAGCTATCAAAAGATACTAATTTTGTTATTCCTGAATACCAGCGTGGGTACTCATGGGAAATAAACCCCCAATGCGATAAACTCTGGCAAGATATTGAAGCATTTATTGAGTCTGACGGTAGTGACCCATATTTTTTCGGTACTATTATCGTAGACTGTTCTGATGAGAGTAAATTTAATCTTATTGACGGACAACAGCGAACAATAACGTTTATACTTCTTTTGAAAGCCATCCTTCTGCGTTTAAATAACGCCTTGAAGAATATATCAGACGATGAGGAAACGGAATCACTAAGGGCCGGGCTAAAGGGTAATCGCGATAAAATTATGAAGATTTTGTATAAGATTGAAGACGAAGACATCCCTGCGGTATTAAGAGATTTCAATATAGTTAAGGATATTCTTGTTGTTGAAAATAATTCAATAAATGAGCTGTACAAGGATGAAGTTAGTAAGGTCCTGGGATCAAAAGATTTTGAAGAGGCAGAAGGAAATACTCATAAAATCCCTCGTAAGCAGAAAGACAATAAGTATACAAATCAATTCCGTAATTTTAAATACTTCTACAACCGATTAGGTGAAAAATCGGAGTCAAAATTGAATCAGTTCGCGAAGGTATTCTTGGAGAAATGTCAGATTATTGAGATTAGAAGCTGGCAGGTTGAACAAGCAATTACTATGTTTAATTCCCTAAACTCAACTGGACTACCGCTTTCTGATTCTGATATTATTTCTGCCCAATTATATTCAAACGCTGGAGAAAACAAAGAATCATTTAATGAACAGTGGGAAAGACTTAATGAATTATCTAATAATCTCAATACTCAGGGCATTGTAGATCTTACTGCTGTTTTAACACAGTTTATGTATATAAATCGTGCGCGTGACAAAGAGTATGTCTTGAGTAGTACGGGCAATTTTGATGTTACCGTACCAGGACTACGAAGATATTTTGTTGATCATAAAAAAGAACTATTAAAAAATCCTGCGGCACTTAGCGCGGAGTTTATAAAAATTGCAGAAATTTGGGATTATATCAAAGAGTATCCCGTAGTAAAACTACTGCTGAAATTCAATGAGAATGCGAAACTTTATTTGTCCGCATATCTAAGTAGGTATGATGCGGAAAAAATTACTTCAGAAATGACGCTAGATATAAGCCATTATCTAATACGCTTATTCGCGATATTAGAGTTGGTAGATGCTGGGTATTCAAGTGCCACCTTTAAAACATTCCTATTCGGTCAAGCCATCAAACTAGTAGATAAAGATATTGATATAAGAGAAATAAATATTGACTTCAATAATCACATTCAAAAAACTTGGTCTAAAGAAAACATAATTACATCACTAAAAGAATACGATAAAAACATCCTTGTTTTCTTAAATGATTACCTATATTCCTTGGAAAAAGGATTGGAATTTGATTTTGCCGAAAGTACCAATGTAGAACATATAATGCCTGCTAGTGGAGCTAATATAGGACATATCCGCAAGGACGCTGGAGTAGAAGATGAGATTGAATTTAATAATCTAGTGAATCAACTTGGCAATAAGATTCTTCTAGAAGAAGATATAAATAAATCTATTGGTAATGAATGGTTCAAAACAAAAAAGAATAGTAATGTTAACGATAAGATTGGATACAACAATAGCAAATACGGCATTGCATCAGCTCTTACGAAATATTCAAATGATAAATGGGGAAAAGAAGACATTGATAAAGCTACAGAAAAGGCGTCCGAAAGAATAGCCAAATTTATATTTGCTACTGAATAAGTAAAAAGTGGCCTCTAATTTCTTCGAACGACCCTTTGGTATTTCTAAAGGAAAGACGTAGTTTTTGGAGTATTATTTGTTATATTTTAATTATAGTTTTATTAAGTATTTTTTAATATATGTTAAAACCATTTTTAATAATTTTATTTTTTTCATTGTTTACTACTGGTTGTAGTTTAAATCCTGAAAATAAATTACCACAAAATAAAGTAGAGCAAAAAATGGCTTCAATATTAGATACTGAGCAAAGCCTTTCTAGTGATGGCAAGTGGACGGTTTTTATTAGGGATATTGGAGATGAACGACCTTCTGAAAATTTTGGCGAAGGCTATGATTCGTATAATCAGATTGTAATAAAAAATAATGACACTAATGAGGAACGTGTTATCGTTAATGCTGAAAAAATTGCTAATTTAAATATTAAAAATATTGACGAATTTCCAATCGATGTTTTAGTTGGCTTAAGCAATCCAGTATTTTCTCTTGATGGTGATAGAGTATTCTTTAATTCTGTCGCTTGGACGACATCTTTGGCAACTTTTTATTATGATATAAATACAGGTAATTTATCCTATCTAACGCACGGCAGTATTAAAGAAACAGTAAAAGAGGGAAAAAATGCTGGTCATCTTGTATTAATTAAAAGAAAACATATTAAAAATCAGCCAGTAATGTATTGTGAATTTGTGATTAATGGGGATAGCGGAGAGGTTATAGAAGATTTGAATATCTGTCTTTAATTTATTTTTTTAAAATTTAGCAATTTAACCTTTATATAGTGGGCTTTTGATGTGTAGGGAATAAATAGAATTGTAAGTCAAAAATACAGACAGGATTGAAGTATAAAATCTTACTTATTATTAGCCACCCACGTCCGAAAACTATCCCTCCAAGCGAGCA
>JAQVSW010000053.1 GCA_028700345.1 Candidatus Shapirobacteria bacterium
ATAACCAAGGAATTGAAAAAATAAATGAAGTAAATATTACTAACGCAGAAATTGTTGAAATATATGACAATAAAAGAAACTTCTTAAAACCTTATTATTGGCTTGAAGGAAATACTTACTCGGAAAATAAACCAGTTAAAATAAAATTATTATTGAAAGCAGTGAAATGAATTTAAAAAATTTTTATAAATATAGATTGATAATTATTCTGGTAATAGTTGTTGTTTTTTTGGGAATGACAAAATTGAGATATAAAAATGTAAAGTGGGAAGAGTTAGAACCAGCACCAACAGTAGTGCCAAGCCCCACCAGAGCCCCGCAGATAAATAATAACTACCCACTCTGGGAGTTTATTCCATATAGTGGAGATGGTTTTAAAATAGACCACTATACAGAGCCGCTAGTGCTAACTATAAAAATAGATGATGAAGTAGATGAAGAAATGGTAATGGAAGAAATTTATAACTGGATGAGAGAGAATAAAGTAGCTACAGAAAGCCACAAACTAATATTTGAAAAAGAGTAAGGGAAAAAAGTCTAAAGTCTAAAAAAAAACTAATCTTGAATACGCACTGGCATTATTATATGGGTGAGGGCGGGGTCAGAGCTATCACGGAAAAGACCAGGGGAAAGAGCTTCATTTAATTCAATAATAATTTCTTCGCCTTTGCAAATAGTCAAAAAATCAGAAATGAATTTGTAATTAAAGGCAATTTCTAATGGTTCACCCTCAATCCGAGCATCAACACTGACTTTATTTTGACCAATTTGAGGAGCATTGGCAGAAAGCTCAATAGCGGAAGCTTTTAAACTTAATTTAACAACATTAGCTGATTGACGAGCAAAAACTGAGCTTTGTTTTATAGCTTGAGAAAGCTCATCACGATTTAAATAAACCTTAGTAGAAGCCTGCCCGGGAATAATTCGATGATAATCGGGATAGTCACCCTCGATAAGTCGAGAAACTAGTTCGAGATCCTCTAAAACAAAAACAACTTGATTAGAATCTTTGGTTAGTCCAATTTTTATTTTTTTAGTATTTTTGGCCAATTTAACAATTTCAAGTAAACTTTTAGCAGGAATCAAAAGAGTTTGGATATCAGTTGAAAGATCGAGAGGACTGGTTAATTTTATATTTTTTAAAGATAATCTAAAGCCATCAGTGGCAACTAAATTTAACTCAGTAGAAGAAAAGGTGCAGAGAATGGCAGTTAAAATAGGACGAGAATCGTCAGTAGCAGCAGCAAAAGCAATTTGGTTAATAGCCTCGGTTAAAATAGATAAATCAATTTCAAAGGCGGTTTTGGGATCAAGCGAAGGAATCTCGGGAAAATCAGCTGGAGGAAGACAGGCAAAATTTGATTCGGTTTTATTTGAAGAAAGAGTCAAAATATTGTTGTTTTTAAGTGAAAGATCAAGACGACCAGCGGGTAAATAAGAAACAAATTCAGTAATTTCTTTGGCGGGAAGACAAAAAGAACCTTCCTCCTCTATTTTGGCTCCAAGCCAATAATTGATTCCAATTTCAAGATTAGTAGCTGATAATTTAACCCGACCTTTGTCAGTGGAAAAAAGAATATGATTTAAAATTGGAAGCTGAATTTTTGAAGCCACAAAACGAGAAGTATGACTAAGGGCCAAAGAGATATTTTCTTGTAGAAGGGAAAGCTTCATTGACCTATATATTAACAGATTGGAGGTTTAGAAAACAGTAGTATTGTTAATAGTGTCAGTGGATTAGTGGAATAGTTTAGTAGTTTAGTAGTAAAACGGGAGAGATTTAAATAGCTGGAGAGTGAATATGTAAAAAATAACGGTAGAATATGGTTTAATAAATAAAGATAGCTTATAGTAAAGGACTGGAGTTTGGGAAAGTTTCGGTGGGAAAAACAGAGAAGGAAAGTGAATAAGTAGGTGGATAAGTTCTTTAAAAATGTGGATAAACTTAGAGAGAATTTTTTATTTGGTTGATAACTTCTTTTAAAGGTGGAGAAGTGAGAAGGTCGGTGGAGACTTTGTCCCGGGCATGCATAATGCTGGTATGATCTCGGCCACCAAGTAGTTCCCCCACTTCTTTGAGAGGTAATTTTATTTCAGTTAGAAGTAAATAGGCAGTAATATGACGAGCAGTTACTAGTTCTTTTTTTCGGGAAGAACCACATAAATCGCCTGTTTTAATATTAAAATGTTTGGCACAAACAGAAAGAAGGTGGCGGGCATTAAGCTTTGGAGAAGAAGAGGAAAAGCTAGAAGTAAGAGAACCATTTTGGGAAGAAAAATAATTTTGAACCAAATCAATGTCGACTAGTTTATGGTTTTGAGCCAAAGAAACAACTGCAATTTCTTGAATTTTACCTTCAATATCACGGATATTTGACTGAATGTTGTCAGCTAAAAATTGAACGGCTTCAAAAGTAAGGTCAATGCCTTTGTTTTGAGCTTTTTGTTGAATAATAGCGCTGCGCATTTCCAGATCCGGAGGTTGAATGTCAACTGTAAGTCCGCCCATAAAACGGGAAACAAGACGATCCTCTAGCTCTTTGATATCGCCAGGTTTACGGTCAGAAGTAAGAATTATCTGTTTGCCAGCGAGATGAAGAGCGTTGAAGGTATGAAAAAATTCTTCCTGAATATATTCTTTACCGGCGAGAAACTGAATATCATCAACTAAAATGCAATCAAGTTGGCGGTATTTATTTTTAAAGGGATTAATAGCCTTGGTTTTGAGAGCATTAATAAGTTCATTGCCAAAAGTTTCAGCGGGAAAATATTTGATTTTTAAGTCAGGATTGTTTTTGAGAAGCTGATGGCCAATAGCTTGCATTAGATGAGTTTTGCCGACCCCTACCCCACCCCAAATAAAAAAGGGATTGTAGGAAAGACCGGGATTTTTGATAATACCTTGGGCGGCAGCATAGGCAAAATTGTTGCTATTACCGACAACGAGATTGTCGAGAGTGTAATTTGGGTGAAGGCCAGCTTGATTTAAATGAACGACTGAACTTTTGGGTTGATAAGAAAAAAGCGGAGAAGAAGAAAGATTATTGTTTTCGTCGTTTTTGATTATTTCCTGGACAATGAATTTCAGATTATTATTTTTTTTAGTTTGATTATCGAGGGCACTTTTAAAAAGCTGATAATAACGTTTTTGGTTTAAATCACAAAGATAGGCGTTGGAGCAAGCAATAGTCGCTTCGGAACCCTGAAGAGAGATAAGCTGAGTTTTAACAACAAAGGTTTGGTAAACAGCGGGAGCCAGAACCACTCGAAGTTCTTCTTGAGTGTTTTTCCAAAGTTGATCAAGATCCATATTAAAAAAATTCTAAAATCTAAATTTTAAAAATAAATAAAATATAAAAAAATAACTAAAAACAGGCAGGAATTTAATCTCGAGGCAGAGAGTCGATTGGGGTTATCCACATCATAATAAAGGAGTTTTCCACATTTGAAAAGAGGTCAAATTAGTGGAATAGATTATTAGTTAACTAGATTAGTAGATAAATACAAAGAAAATGAAGATTTATGATAGAATTACCGCATGAAACAAAAGGGAACATTTCAACCAAAAAAGAAAAAAAGAGCCAGAGTACATGGTTTTTTAAAAAGAATGGAAACAGCCAATGGGCGAAAGATAATTAAAAAGAGAAGAGCTAAAGGTAGAAAAAAACTAACAGTCTAAACCCAAAATCCAATCCACCCACCCGCCAAAGGCGGGTCCTCCCTCCTTTGACAAGGAGGGCTTTAATTTGTGTGATAATAATACATGCTGAAGAAAATAAATAGAATTACGAGTAAAAAAGAATTTGAGGAGATAAAAAGTAAAGGGGAAATGAAGGCCACGGAGTTGTTTTCAGTAGTATGGATGAAAAAAACAGAAAACAGAGCGTTTGGGGCCATTATTTCCAAAAAGATTTCAAAAAAGGCAGTTTTTAGAAATCAAATTAAAAGAAGACTAATGGAAGCAGTGAGATTAAATATGGAAAAATTTCCGGAAGGATTCAGAGGAATTTTTTTAGTAAAGAAAAACATCCTGGATAAAAAAGAAGGAGAAGTTGAATCATGCTTAAAAAAATTATTCTAAAGCTGCTGATTTTTTATAAAAAATACTTATCACGAGGAGAAAATTGCCGTTTTATTCCTACTTGTAGCCAATATACTTACCTGGCAGTGGAAAAATATGGAGTAGTAAAAGGTCTATGGCTAGGGATAAAAAGAATTAGTCGATGTCATCCCTGGAGTAGAGGTGGAGTAGATTTGATAGAATAGAGAGTTACAAATAAAAAAATTCTAAAATCTAAATTCTAAATAAACAATACTTAGAAAAGAATTAGAAATATATCAATTATCAATTTGAAATAAAATGAACGTATTTACAGCGCCTTTTGTCAATGCTCTTTTTGGCTTTTATTATTTATTTGGAAACCTTGGCTGGTCAATTATTGCGGTGACGATAATTATTAGATTGGTTTTGATGCCACTTGTCTGGCCAAGCTTAAAGTCAGCTAAAAAAATGCAAGCTCTGCAGCCCAAACTAAAAAAATTACAAGAAAAATATGGAAAAGATAAAGAGGGTCTGGCCAAGGCTCAAATGGAGTTTTATAAACAAGAAGGAGTTAATCCTCTGTCTGGTTGTTTGCCAAATATTTTACAAATAGCAGTGCTGATGATTTTCTTTTCAGCGTTTAATATGGTTTCAGGCTTTGCTGAAGGAAAAATTACGAGAGAGGCGGTGAATGAACAATTGATTCAAAGCTTTAAAGCTAATGAAGATTTTAAATTTAAAGATACGTTTTTGGGAAGTAATTTATCGATGACTCCAGCCAAAGCTTTCGGGAGTGGAATTAACTTGAGCCTAGTTTTGCCTTTATTTTTACTCCTAGGATCGGGCTTGCTCCAGTACTGGAGTGCTAAAAAGATGATGCCCTCCTCCGCTCCAAAGGAGCTTCGGAAGGGCGTGCCTGCGATTGACGATACGGCGTATACAAAAGCAACTCCAGGTAAAGAAGATGACATGATGGCGTCGATGAGAACTCAGTCGACCTATATGATGCCGCTAATGACAATTTTTATCGGTTTTAATTTTTCGATAGGAATACTGCTTTACTGGTTTGTGAACAGTGCGGTAATGGCCGGTCAACAAATGCTGATGGCGAAAATTGACAGAAAATAGTGATAAAAGTTGTGATAAAATGGCCACTATGGATAACAAAAAAAGAAACGAAATTATATTAAATTTGACCTGTGAATTACTGTCAAAAATTAACTTTGAGGTAGACAATGCCTTTGTTGAAGATGTGGTGGGAGAAGAAGGACAAGTACTGGTGAGTATAACTGTCAATAATCCAGG
>JAQVSW010000054.1 GCA_028700345.1 Candidatus Shapirobacteria bacterium
TAAAAGCCAAAATTCCCAAAATAATTAAGAAAAAAATTCTTAAAGAATACAATCGTCTTATTGAAATGGGTTCTATGGCTCCAGAGGCTTCTTACATTAGAACTTATCTCGAAAGCATAGTCGAATTACCCTGGGGAAAATATGATGAGGCCGATATTTCTCTTAAAAAAGCCGAAAATATTTTGAATCGCGATCATTACGGTTTAAAAGATATTAAAGAAAGAATTTTAGAGTATTTAGCGGTCATTAAATTAAAAAATGAGCGTCATGACAAGGACACCAAGACTACCAATATTCTCTGTTTTATTGGTCCTCCAGGTGTGGGCAAAACCTCCCTGGGGAAATCTATCGCTTCGGCTCTTGGTCGCAAATTTGTCAGGGCCTCTCTTGGTGGCATCCGTGACGAAGCTGAAATTCGCGGTCATCGTCGCACCTATGTTGGCGCTATGGCTGGTCGTATTGTCAGTGGTATCAAAGATGCCAAATCAATGAACCCAGTTTTTATGCTTGATGAAGTTGACAAGATCGGCTCAGATTATCGTGGTGATCCCTCGGCTGCTCTACTCGAAGCCCTTGACCCCGAGCAAAACAATAATTTTACTGACCATTATTTAGACTTTCCCCTCGATCTTTCCAAAGTATTTTTTATTCTCACTGGCAATGATTTTTCCACTATCCCTTACGCTCTTCGCGACCGCCTGGAAATAATTTCCTTTCCTGGCTACACTCAGGATGAAAAATTTCATATTGCGCAGAAGTATCTAACGAGCAAAGAATTAAAATCAAATGGTCTAAAAGAATCTCAAGTGACCAAATTTGATGACTCCACTCTGAGGTATCTGATTGATAAATACACCCGAGAAGCCGGAGTCAGAAATCTGGAAAGAGTCATCGCGGCTATTTACCGTAAATCAGCCAAAAAAATTGTTTCTGGAAAATCTAAAAAAGTGAATATCAACGACAAAAGACTTCTCAAAAAATTTTTGGGTCCAGAAAAATTCACTTCTCAGCTTAAGGGTAAAAAAGACGAAGTTGGTGTCTCGACTGGTCTGGCTTGGACCTCAGTTGGCGGCGATATATTATTTATCGAAGTCAATATTATGCCGGGAAAAGGGCAATTAATCTTAACCGGAAAACTTGGTTCAGTTATGAAAGAGTCCTGTCAAGCCGCTCTTTCCTTTATCCGCTCTCAATCCAAAAAGTGGGGGATAAAGCAGGATTTTCATAAAATTGATGTTCATATCCATGTCCCCGAGGGTGCCACTCCCAAGGATGGCCCCAGTGCTGGTGGGGCTATTACCACTGCCTTAATTTCTGCTCTAACTGGCAAAGCTATTTCTCACGACATTGGTATGACTGGTGAAATTACTCTGCGAGGCAATATTTTAGAAATTGGTGGTCTAAAAGAAAAATCACTGGCAGCTCACAGGGCGGGACTAAAAACTATTTTTATCCCTAAAGATAATAAAAAATCTTTAGTTAATATTCCGAGAGAAGTCAAAAAAGATATCAAATTTATTCCCGTCGGACATTACAGCGAAATCTATAAACAGATTTTTGGATAAAAATATATATAAGTAGTCAAACTATTCCTTTTTCGAAAAGAGAGGCAATAGTCGTTTTTGTTGGATCTGATCTTAGTGTCGGGTCTAAAGTACTATCGTGTTCAACCGCATCCCTAAAACTAATTTGTCCCAAAGCTGCTTCCAAAATTTGAGGATTTACAGTACTTACATCCAATTTTCCCTCCCGATACAATTTTCTGGTAGTTTCAAGAATATAATCTTCAACTTCTTTATTCATATTTACATTTTATCCATCGTTTCGATTCCCAAAATATCCAGTCCTATTTTCAATATTATTCCTGTTCTTTCGGTCAAAAATAATCTCTGTTCTTCTTCTTTCTCGCCAATAATTCTAAATTTGGCATAAAATTCATTGTATTTCCGAGCCAGGTTTAGTAAATATTCAGCCAGGACTGCCGGAGAAAATCTTTCCGCCGCCTCAACAATCTTTTCTTCAAATTTATAAAACTCTCTAAGCAGACTCATCTCCTCTTCCTCCCATTTTTGATTTTGGACTTTAGTTTTTAGACTTTTTTTATTTAAAACGCTCTGACATCTCGCGTAAGTATATTGAAGATATGGTCCAGAATTTCCCTCCATTGACATTACTTTTTCCCAGTCAAAAATAATATCCTTTTTTGGATCTTGTTTTAAATCATTAAATTTAATTGCTCCAATCGCCACCGCTTTAATTTTTGTTTCATCGTTTTCCGGAGCGATTTTTCTTGCCTCTTCCATTGCTTTATCAATTACTTCAGACAGATGAATAGTCTGACCTTTTCTAGTGGAAAATTTACCCTCAGCCCATCTAATCATGCCATGAGCGACGTTATAAAATTGAGGTGTCCAGCCGAGCATTTTTGCTGTTTCAAAAATTTGTCGACAGTGCAGCTCTTGATCAGCGCCAATTTCATAAATTATTAAATCAGGCTTCCATGTCTCTATTCTGTATTTAACTGTCGCCATATCTCTTAAAAAATAAGTAGTAGTCCCATTTGATTTAATCACCATTGCTGGTGGCATTTTTTCAAATTCAACAATTCTTGCTCCTTCACTATTCTTAATTATTCCCTTACTTTCCATTAGTTTAACCACTGCCTCCATTTTATCTAAATAAAATGATTCGCCCAAGGCGTAGTCGATTTTAACTCCCAGAAGTTGATATATTCGGTCGAATTCTTTCATTGAAATATCAATACATTTTTGCCAAATTTCCGTCGCCTCATTGTCTTTATTTTCCAATTTAGAAAACCACTCCCTAGCTTCATCATCGAGGCTCTTATCTTTTTCCGCTTCTTCATGAAATTTAACGTAAAGAGCTTCTAAGTTTTCAATGCTCATCTCTTCAACTGGTTTATCGCCCCACTTTTTAATAGATACAATTAGTTTTCCAAACTGAGTTCCCCAGTCACCAAGGTGATTGTCACCAATACATTTCCAGCCCAAAAACTTATAAATATTATAAATAGCCTGGCCAATATTCGTTGACCTGAGATGTCCGATTCCAAAAGACTTGGCAATATTGGGAGCACTGTAATCAATAACCATTGTTTTCTCATTTCCCACTTTTTCAAGTTCTTTTTGCCACTGCTCACTACCAATTTTTTCGGCTTCATTTATAAGCTTTTCTTTATTTATAAAAATATTTGTAAATCCAGCTACTTTATCTACGCTATCAATAAGTTCCTTATCTTCAGTTATTTCAACGTCTCCCCTAATCGCAAAATCACCAAATTTTTCTATCGTCGGATGATCTATTTTTCCATTAAAATCATTTCCTAGCAGTTTTTTTAGCTCATCCTTGATCATGCCTAATTTTAGCAGATTTTTAAAATACTTTAGTTCCAGCTGGTAAATCTTTATCCAAAATCAAGATTGACATTTCATTTTTATCATCATCCTCAGCCCCAAATATCATGGCGCTGCTTTCTTCCCCCATAATTTTTTTGGGGATCATATTAACGACAAAAATAGTTTTTTTGCCGAATAAATCGGTGGGGGAGTACCACTGCTTTATTCCAGAGTAGACTACCTTTTGCCCTAATTCTTCACCAAAATCAACTAGCAGTCGTATCAATTTTTCCGATTTTTCCACATCTTTGGCTTCAATAATTTCACCCACTCTAAACTCAACTTTGGCAAAATCAGCGTAAGTAATTTGTTTCATGGGCCTATTTTACCAAAAAAGCTTTATATGTTATCTTAGGCTTACCATTAGTCATTAAAAATTTAAGATGATTGTTAACAAACAAATTTTTCGTGGTTATGACATTAGAGGCATCGCTGGTATCGATTTAAATCAAGAGATTGTTGAGCATATTGGTAAGGCCCATGGCACCTATCTTCAAAATAGAGGCATATCGCAAGCGGTGGTAGGTCGAGACTGTCGCTTAACATCCGAGGAATATAGCCAGGCCTTTATCAAAGGTTTAAATTCTGTCGGCGTCAATGTCATTGATATTGGCTTGACTATGGTTGGAACCTTTTACTGGGCCCAGTATTTTTTTAACATAAAAGGGGGTGCTTTTATTACCGCCTCTCATAATCCGGGTGAATATAATGGTTTTAAACTAGCTGCAGATTTATCTGAAACCTTGGTCTCAGACGGTATTCAGGAAATTTTGTCGCTAGTCGAAACAGAAAACTATTTCAAATCAAACACTCTGGGTACTACGGAGGAAAAAGATATTACTCAGGATTATTTTGATGATATTTTAGCTCGATTACCTAATCGCTCAAAAATTAAAATATTAATTGACCCTAGTCATACTACTGCCGGAATTTTAGCCCCCAAGTTATTTCGACAAGCCGGTTTTGAGGTTGTTGAAAAACACTGTAATATTGATGGTACTTTTCCTCTGGGTACTCCCGATCCCACCGAATCAATTGTCGCCAAAAGACTTTCGCAGGAAGTAGTCGAGGCCGGAGCTGACATTGGTTTTACTTTTGATGCTGACGGAGACCGCATTGGCATTGTTGATGAAAAAGGTGGCATTATTTGGAACGATGTTTTAGTGGCTATTTTTGCCACTGATGTTCTAGAGCATCATCCTGGAGCCAAAATCATGTACAACACTCTTTGTTCAAAAATTGTCGAAGACACCATTCTTAAATCAGGAGGCGAGCCTTTTATGTGGCGTACCGGTCATTCATTTTTAAAGAAAAAAAACCAAGAAGTAAAAGCGGCTTTTATTGGTGAACTTTCAGGTCATTTTTTCTTTTCGGCTGATTTTTATAATCATGATGATGGCTTGTATTCTGCTCTTAGAGTTGTTGATTTCTTGTCTCGTGATGGGCGTTCACTTTCGCAGGTAGTTGACTCTCTGCCAAAATATATTTCCAGTCCAGAAATTAAAATTAGTTGTCCCGATGACAAAAAAGTAGCTTTAATGCCAGTTATTGCCGAGAAACTCAAAAATGATTTTCCTAGTGCCGAGGTTATTGATGACGAGAGAGCCGGGGATGGAGTTCGTTTAAATTCTCCAGACTCTATGTTTGTCGTCAGATATTCTCAAAATGGTCCTTATCTTACAGTAAAATTTGAGGCTAGTACTCAGGAAAAATACCAAGAATTAAAAAAATATATTTATGAAACGCTGAGACTTTATCCAGAGATAAACTGGAGCGAGGGAGTAAATCTCGAAAGCTTGGAATAAAAATTATTCAGTAATTAAAGTTCCCACCTTTTCGCCACTAACAATTTTCTCTAAATTATCTAGCTTATTGGCATCAAAAACAATTATGGGAATTTTTTCATGCTGA
>JAQVSW010000055.1:0-2809 GCA_028700345.1 Candidatus Shapirobacteria bacterium
GAAGATGGTTATGTTTGTATTTCCAGGGCCTCGGGCTCGGTTTCATTTCCCTGTCAATTTATGCTGGTAGCAGCGGCCAATCCTTGCCCGTGTGGCTACCTTGGAGATGAAAAAAAGGAATGTAAATGTAACATCCATCAAATAATGAACTATCAAAAAAAGTTGTCAGGGCCGATTCTCGACAGAATTGACATTCATTTAAATGTCCCCTCAGTGGATGTCAATAAACTGATGATTGGAAACAATTCAAACTTAGCAGAAAAATCAGAAATAATTAGGGAGAGGGTGATTAGAGCTAGAGAAATTCAAAAAAAGAGATTTGAAAACACCAAGGGAATTTATAGTAATTCCGATATGAAGAATAAACACTTAAAAGAGTGGGCGAAGATAGAAGATAGTGCAAATTTACTTTTAAAACAGGCAGTAAATAAGTTTTCTCTTTCTGCCAGAACCTATTTTCGCTTAATTAAGGTTAGCCGAACTATTGCTGATTTAGCAAATTGCGAAAACATTAAAGACATTCATATCGCCGAGGCGCTGCAGTATCGAATTAGGACTGGAGAATAAAATCTAATTTTTAAAAAGAACATCTATATTTATTATGAATACAAGTCCATTCTGGACAACTAATTATGACTCTAGCAATTTTATTTCCCAAATCATCTTTCGTGACTCCTATCCCTATTGCTGCTTTTAAAGGAACAATTTTTTCAGTGCTACCTACAATACATTCATGGCGAGAAGCTTTGGGTGGACGACCTGTTTTAGATTTGTTTATATCGACGATAGCGACTCTTGAACAATTATTGGATAGTTTGCAGTTGACAATTTCTACGCTTCTAATTTTGGCCATAATAGTTTATTAAATAAATATTTAGTGATTTATTATACAATAATTTGTGAGTATAAAAAAATTTAATTATAAAAAAGGAAGGTATGGGGAAAATATGGCCAAGGAGTATTTGTTAAAAAAAGATTATGTTTTTATCGAGGCAAATTTTGAAAATAAAATTGGAGAGATTGATTTAATAATGAGCGACGAAAACTGGCTGGTTTTTGTCGAAGTGAAATATAAAAGTGATGATCGACTAGGACTACCAGAAGAGATGATTAGTTTAAATAAAATTTGGCAAGTAAAAAGAGTGGCCGAAAGCTATTTAGTGGAGAGGAAGATAAAACATTTTGAAAAATTCAGAATTGATTCGGTTTGTATTTTGGGAAATGAGATTAGACATTATGAGAATATCGGGTAAACCCACCCCTAACCCCTCCCTTGACCCTCCAGAGGCGGGCAGGCAAGGAGGGGAAATAATAATTTATTAAATAAATTTATGAATAAGTGGAAAAAATGGCAAGATTGGCCAATAAAAATTATTATAAAAAAGGATTTTCCGAGGCAACTTAAAGAAATTAAAAATTGTCCAAAGAAATTATTTTATCGAGGAGACTGGGATAATAATATTTTTGAGAAAAGCCTGGCAGTAGTTGGCAGTCGACGAATGAGTCGATATGGAAGAGAGGTAGTAACTAAATTTATGCCAGAGCTAATAGCAAATAAAATATCGATTATCTCTGGTTTTATGTACGGGGTCGATACTGAATCACATAGAAAATGTTTGGAATTTGGTGGAAAAACGATAGCGGTGCTAGGCGGAGGTTTAGATATTTTAGTACCTCCGGAAAATAACAATCTCTATAGTGATATTTTAGAAAATAATGGTTTACTAATTTCTGAATATAAAGCAGATTTTCAACCAACATTGTGGAGCTTTCCTCAAAGAAATAGAATTGTGGCTGGTCTATCAAGCTTGGGAATATTAGTAATAGAAGCAGGCATAAAATCCGGATCTTTAATCACGGCTAGAATGGGGAGAGAACAAAATAAAAATGTTTTTGTTATCCCAGGACAAATTAATAATAGTATTGCCGAGGGTTGTAACTATTTGATAAAAAATAATTTAGGAAAAATGACCTTGTCAGTAGAGGAAATAATTGGTAGTCATAAAATACTTCAAGAAAATTTATTTGAAAGTTTAGATCCACTGGAAAACGAAATAATTAAACTTCTTAAAATTGAATCTTTGAGTGTTGATGAATTATGCAAAAAATTAACTAAATCGGTGGTAGAAACAGAGATAAAGATAGGAATGATGAGCCTCCAAAATATTATTTTTGAAGAGAACGGGAAGATATATTTGAAAAACTAGAGATAAGGGGCCCAGGTAGTAATTGGAGCAGTATTGCCAACAATAAAATTAATAGCAAAAAGAATAACTGCCGGAATTAAGAGAAAAAATATTAGACGAATCTTGGGTTTGGCTATTTTTTTACCAAAGGCCAGAAAAACAAAAGGATAAACAGGAGCGATATAGCGGCTAATATCGCGATGAGCCACCAAGACCGTGGCCAAAGTAAATATTAAGGGAAAGATAAATACAATATCAAGTTTAAACTTTTTCCAAAGCTTTCTTAAGGCTAAAAAAACCAAGGCAAAGATATAAATAACGTCCTCAAGCCAAATAGTGTTTATCCAGGAGCGGGTACTGACAAAAACCTGGTAAGGAAAAGGAGTCAGGTGAAAATTGTCACCGGAGTGAAAATAAGCCAGAAAATCCCCGGTCTCGAGATAGTAGTAATAAAAAATTCCCAGAGCAGAAAGGGGAACGAGTAAATAGATTAGATAATTTGTGTTTAGTTTTTTGGTTTTTAGATAATCAAATAAGGCAACTGCAAAATAAGCACCAAAAAGAAGAATGCCCGGGCTTTTTAAAAGCTGGGCCAAAACAGCAAAAATAGCTGAAAGCCAAAA
>JAQVSW010000055.1:2909-5067 GCA_028700345.1 Candidatus Shapirobacteria bacterium
TGGCCCCATCGTCTAGTGGCTAGGACATCAGGTTCTCATCCTGGTAACCGGAGTTCAATTCTCCGTGGGGTCACATGAGATTGACAATTTTTAATGTTGTAGTAAAATTTCCCATAGATGGCACCAAAAGAACAGAAAATTGATAAGGTTGATAAAATATTGAAGATGTCGAAATGGCAATTGTTGACAAGGCGTATCTAGTAAAGAAGATAGGTGGGGGTACTCATGATGATTTTGTTGAAATTAATTGTCGAGGTCAAACTCTTGAACAAATTGCAGAAGAAGTACCATCAGATGTATATGCTGTAATTACATTTCGAAGAATTATAGGGAAAGCAGTGATTGAAGGCAAGGCAATTAATATCTCAAGCCTTGAATTCGGCTTCTCTCGCAGAATATATATTGATGGTCAAATAATGAGCTTTAATGAAGCCAAAAAAATGCCTAATTCAGATAATTTGGTTTTATACATGAGGGAAAATGATGGTTTGAGAAAAGTTATAAAAACAAGAACTGGAAGCTTTGAAGAATACATGGAAGGTGACCGAAATATATCTTTACGTAAAAAAGAGTAAGGAAAAATATTCTATATATGTATATTAATATAATTCTTTTCTATTAATTTAGAATTTGTGTGGGGTCACTAAAATTGAATATTATAGGATTCTTTGTTATAATCCGCCATGGAAAATAAAGAAATTGTAGCCATACAACCAGTTTGTTTAACTTGTGGCTGGAAAGGAGAAAGATATGATGTTTTAACCGATGGGACTGTAGATTGTGCTATGGCTTCTGCAATTATTGAAACTCGCCTGGGCCATTTATTAGAAACAAGAGGTAAGCATCAGATTGAATATTTAAAAATAGAAAGTGAAGTAAGCAGTGTTTAGAAAGGCATTTCGTCGGGAATGACGATATCTTCTACCTTATCTTCAATTGGAGCTTCTTGAGTATCCTGTTCCTGCGGAGCTTCAGAATTTGATTCCTCTGGAGTTCGACGTTCAGTAAAGGGAATGACGGTATCAGCCACAATTTCACTAATATATTTTTTAGTCCCATCTTTGGCATCATATTGACGATTGTCAATTCGGCCAGAGAGAGAAACCTTCATTCCCTTTTTAACGGTATTGCTAATATATTCTGCTTGTTTACCCCAAACGACAATGTTGTGAAAGGTAGGAATATCAGTCCACTGATCATCTTTTTTTATGGAGTGATTGGTAGCGACACCAAAGCTACAAACGGGAGCTCCAGAGGGGGTGTATCTAAGCTCAGGATCTCGAGTAACGTTGCCGGTAATTACGGCCATATTTATGCTAAATGCCATATGATTATATTTTTAATTTTTAATTTAATTAACTTGTATTTATTATACCCTTTTCTATTTTGAAAAAACTGTTATAAACTATAAAAGAGAATGGCGCTAAAGTATAAAAGAATTTTACTAAAACTAAGTGGAGAAATGTTTGGCGGAAATAGAAAAGAAGGAATTGATTTTAAATCAGTGGAAAAAATTGCCACTACTCTTCTAAATTTAAAAAAGAAATATCCCATCGATTTGGCCATAGTCATTGGCGCTGGCAATATATTTAGAGGAAGAATGGTAAATAATAGAAATTTTGATCGAGCTCAAGCTGATTATATGGGAATGCTAGCAACAATTATAAACTGCCTCGCCCTCCAGGGAGAAATTGAAAGACTGGGTGGTCAAACAAGATTGTTGTCAGAAATAACGGTAACGACAGTTTGTGAACCTTTTATTAGGAGACGAGCTCTTCGACATCTTGAAAAAGGGAGAATTGTAATTCTAGGAGGGGGAACTGGAAATCCATTTTTTACCACTGATTCAGCGGCAGCTTTAAAAGCAACGGAACTACAATGCGATGTAGTTCTCAAAGGAAGTAATGTGGATGGAGTATACGACTCAGATCCAAAGAAAAATAACGGAGCTAAAAAATTTGAAACTCTAACTTATCAATATGCCCTGGAAAAGGGCTTGATGGTCATGGATGCCACTGCTTTTGCTCTATGTCAGCATGAAAAAATTCCCATAATTGTTTTTGATGCCAATAAGCTAGATAATTTAGAGAAAATTGTTAGTGGCGAAAAGGTGGGAACTTTAATTACTGAATAATTTTTATTCCAAGCTTTCGAGATT
>JAQVSW010000056.1 GCA_028700345.1 Candidatus Shapirobacteria bacterium
TGAGGAATTATAACATTATTCACGAAAAGGGGAAAGAGAGTCACTCGCTTTTTTTACCATTTCAATTGTTTCCGAGATTAACAGTGGATAAATTTCCCGATATTGCTCGGGTAAAAATTGTCCTAAATCTCTCTCAAACGTTTTTGGATCAGTTTTGTTTAAAATCTCCAAAAGAATTTCAAAGCTATATTTTATTTCCGGGTAATACTTCATTTTTTCAATTACAAATTGCCAATCAATCAAAGTATTTTGTTTTAACAAAAACCACAGGTCAAACAAGTCTCTTGGTTTATTTCTAGTAAACATAGCTCTGATTTTTTCAGCCAGTATTTCCTCTTTAGAACAGCTTTGAATCACTGACATTAACGATATTGGATAATCTGCCATCTGTAACAAGCTTGAAGTAATCTCCAAGGGTTTTTCCCGAAAAGAAAAATCTAACTTTATTCTTAGTGTTTGTTTCAAAAGCTTGTTTGGTTGAAATTTCAAAGTGTATCTTCTTCCCAGCTCTTTATATTTTTTTTCTGCCTCTAAATCTACCTCAAAACCACTTTCATTTTCTACCAGTGGAATAATTGTTCTTAAATATTTTAAAACATCTTCATTTTTATTTTTACAGGTAAAATCCAAATCTTCTGAAAAACGAAAAGAGTTGAATAAAAATCTGATGGCGGTGCCACCTTTAAAATAAATTTCCTTATTTTTTTGATAAAAATAATTTAAAAACACCAATTGTAAATACTCTCTGATAATTACTGTCTTATCTATTCGATCATGATTAGCTTTTTTTGTTAAAAAATCTTCACTTATCATAATTTTTTTTAATATAAGAAATAAATTTACCCTTATTTTTCATCTCAATATTTTTATTAATATATTCTATTAAAACCTTCAAATCCTCTTTTTTAATATTAATTAAACCTAAATTGTTTCTACTTCGCGAATTTTTATACGCTAAATACCAATAATCAAAAACTGCTTTTTGATTTGTGGCTATCAAGTAACTATCCTGCTTAATGTAATCAGTAAAAATATTCCTATTTATATGAGTATAATCAAAGGTCAATCCGTTATAGTTTACTTTTCGACTTTTTTTACTGGTAACTGAAGTAATTACATAAGAGAACTGATCAATAATTCCCCTCAGAGACATCGCTGTTTCTAAAGAAATATATGAAGGTTGGCAAATGAAATTAGCAATCTGATACTGCGATGGTGATTCTACTGCCAGCTCAAATAAATATTTATTTCTAGCTAGTTTACTTACCACCCCTTTATTTTGAAAACGTTTTAACGCTGTTTTTATAGTTATTTCTTTGACCTCAAACAACTTAGAAATATCTCCCAAAGTGAATAGGGAAATTGATTTATCTCTTAATCCATTAATAAAATCATCTATCTTAATCGAATCCATATAATATATATATTAATATACTAACCAGCATCCTGTCAATAACTACTTTTTTTGTCTTATCTTGTTTCTTTTTTCCCATCTTGTTATAATTATCTCAACCCGTCCCCGATACTTGTATCGGGGAGATTTTTTTTATACAAATTGAGTAATCTTGTTTTCCAATTTTATTATTTTAATTTTCTGAGATTTTTTTATCTTAATTTTTAGTTTTTCTTTAAATTTAAACACATAGGTTTTATAAAGATACGAATAACGAAATGGAATTCTATTTTCAAGGGCAACTATTGTAATCCACTTTCGAAGAGACTCAGCCACTTTTAAGGCATGTAAAAAATCAGCATCGCCCGACATTAAATATAAATTAGTATATTTATTTAAATGAGCCATATTTACAATATCTACTGCAATTTTGACATCAACTTCTTTCTCCTTTCCACTGGTAGGGGAGCGATAGCCTTTAAAAAAGATTAAGTTTTTAATTGACTTTACCCTCTTATAAAAATTATATTCATTAATTAAATACTTTTTAATTTTATTGTTTATTAGCTTGGGTCTCGGTGAATACGAAGCGTAAAAATATATCTTTTCGAATTTAATATTTAAACTATTTTCAATGCTGTTTATATATTTAAAAAAATCAAGATATTTTTTTGGACCAAAAAGTTCATATTGACCGGCATATAAATTACTACCATCAACAAACAAATAAGAACTCATAAATAATCTTACCAAATATTAGTAATATAAAATACTTATCTTTAGACTTTAGACTTTTGATTTTAGAATTTAGACTTTTTCTCTTTTTATTCTCTCGGCACCGCCACCCCGTAGTAAACCCCGGTGCTTCCCGCTCCCGCAACATTGGCCGAAATCCCAATATTTAATTTAAACTCTACTTTTGTCACTTTATCTGTATCATCTTTAGTGCATTTTACAAAATTATTACACCAAGCTAAAAAATCATTCTCAAGATAATCATAAACCCCACTTTCTGTACTTGTCATATAAATAAGATCATCCTCATCGTCACATATCAAGCTCATTGTCGCATTATCTTTTGTAGTAAAGGAAATGCCAGTCGCACCAACACCACTACTACACGTAAAATCTCTCGGATTAGCATATAAAATATTTCTTTTTAGCTCGGCTAAAATATAAACCGCCTTTGATGACAAACTTTCATTACCCTCACTCGTGTTTTTAGCTTTAAAAGTCGTCCCCATAATTCCTCCCACACTTACCACTAGTACCGTCAGCACTCCCACCACAACTAAAATTTCAATTAAAGTAAAAGCCGCTTTATTTTTCATATTAATAACGATAAAAAAATCTTTCAAATTTTAAATTTTGGGTATCTTTACCTGACCAGCCGATATTTATTACCATCATGGCACAATCATTTTTTGTTGCATTACATCCCGCTTTATCTTGCTCAGTAAAGGTAACTGTATAACTATAACCAGGAAAATTAGAATTCGTTGTAGTTTCGATATTTCCCAGATTCCAAAAAGTCTCGGGGTCTGCCCGGCTAATACTTACCTGCTCTTCTGTTACTAGAGTCGCCAACTCGTTGGCCTTGCGCCGATCAAAACCAGTTTTTCGATTTGAGAGTCCAAAACTAATTAAAAGAACAGCTCCAGTCAGCACCATCATCAGTATCCCCACTGCCACCACTGATTCGACTATTCCCTGAGCTTTTTTAAAATTATTTTTCATTTATTTTATTTTTTTTAATCGACATCAACTTCTTTATAATAATTTACTTCTTTAATTTGCCCCAAAGCATTGATAATTATTCGATAACCTTCTGTTTCTTCAGCCTCATTTTCTACAATTACCGTCGCCGTCTCTGTGTCTGAAAAATATGTATAAGGAGTTGTCGAAAGATCTTTTATTAATTTTCCCGTCCCTGCTCCAAACAAAATAGTCAAAGGAGATAAACTAACATCAACTTCCAACTCTTTTAACGACTTAAGATAATACCATACTGCCTCTTCTTCATTAGCTTGAGCTATTAATCTCTGATCACTACGACTAGCAGTGAAAGGTTTATAAAACTTAATATATAAAAGTTCGCTACCGTTATCAAAATTCCAATTTACGGGCAATTGTCTACTTCTAGCACTACTCTGGATCATTTTTATCGCTGCCACCACCTCATCTTTCCCTTTTTCCAGCTTTTGTCTCGAATTAAATCTATTTAAATTAAGTAAAGCTCCGCCAGAAATAAGCATCACAATCACTATCGATACCATCAGTTCAATTAAAGTAAACGCTCGATTCATTAATAAAACTTTAGCACAATTAGGGACTAAAAACCTTATAGTTTATTGAACCTACTGGTGGAACCACGTTTACTGATCCAGGATCTTCCATTGATGTTCCAATTTCATAAGTGTAATCAGTTAACCTATCATAGTCATATTCCAAACCTTTTGGGTTATTCGGAATACTCTGAATAAAATTATTAGTCACCAAATAATCTAAAGTCGAAGGATAAGTTGTTCCAATTTGTCTGGCCATCTCCAGAGCCATACTAATTTTTTGTAAATCAGCCACCCGTCTGGAATCACGCGATTTCCTCTGAGTTGGGCCATAACTCAATATCGCCGCCACACTCAACACCGCAATAATTGTAATCACTACTATTAGTTCAATAAAACTAAACCCCCTTTTGTTTATTTTCACTTTTTTCTATTTATCTATTTAACTAATAAACTATTTATCTAAATTTACTGTTGATTTTTAAGACAATAATATGTCTGGGGAGAAGCTGCAGAAGGACAACCATTAGGTGCATTAGAATTACCAAGTGTTCTATCTTCCGGACAAATACAAGCACAATAACCACCAGATGCTGGATAATATAAATATTGACATGTAGCAGCAGCTCCTTTTGGATCTGTTGGTACTTTTTGCATTAATCCAGGAGTTAACAGTGACAGATTATTAGGATACAGAAAACCATTTTGACTGTAATACATTTCCAATGCCTTCTGAACAGCTGTAATATCTTCAATTCTTCTCGCATCTCTGGCCTTCTTTTGAGCTGCCCCATAAGAAAGCGACGCCACCGCAATCAAAATCCCAATAATAGAAATACTAACCAAAAGTTCAAATAGTGTAAACGCTCTTTTTTTCATATTTTTATAATTTTTAATTTGCACATACGGCATAAATTTTATCAACTGTCGTTCCAATTCCACACTTTTTTTGTGAATCCGTATCATCAGTTCCCTGTCCACTTTCGAGTGGGACTCTAATAATAAAATCATCAGTGGTTGTCTGTGAATAGGTATATCCAAGTCCACTTGGTGCCATATAACTTGTAGGAA
>JAQVSW010000057.1 GCA_028700345.1 Candidatus Shapirobacteria bacterium
AAACAAAACTTTCAATTTTATTTTTTAGCCTTCTCCTTTTAAGTCACAATCTTAGCCTTATTTACATTCTTCCTCTTTTAACCATCATTTCTCTTATTACCAAAAAATTTAAATATTTTTTAAGAACTCTTCTCTGGTCTGGAGCTCTTTGCGCCTTCTACCTCCTTCCCGCTTTTTTTGAAAAAAACCTAACGACAGTAAGTACCATGACTCAAGGCTTTTTTAATTACATAATTCACTTTGCCACTCTAAAACAGATATTTTTATCAAACTTTTGGGGCTATGCCGGAACCATGTGGGGCCCCATTGATGGACTCTCATTTAATATTGGACTCTTTCATTTTCTCCTCCCCATCACTGTATTTATATATGCCCTAACTCTAAAAAAGACAAAACATCGCCTTCTTTTAATTTCATTTTTTCTCATCGGACTTTTTGCTCTCTTTTTGACTCACAATAAATCGACCTTCCTTTGGCAACTTTTTCCCTTTATGGCTTATTTTCAGTTTCCCTGGCGCTTTTTGGGTTTAGCCCTTTTTTGTTTTTCCTTTGTTGCTGGGGGACTAATTAGTTTATTAAAGACTAATTTAAAATTACCTTTAATTTTATTTTTAGTTACTATTATAACTATAATTAATCTACCCTATTTCAGGGAAGATATCTGGTATTCAAATTTAACAGATGAGGATAAGCTAAGCGTTAGTGAATTAATTCGTCAATCAGCCGCCGGCCTTATGGATTACTGGCCAAAATACAGTCAAGATTTCCCCAATTCCTATGCTCCAAGCTCTCCAATTGTCCTTGAGGGTGAAGTTGATTTTATTAAATATTATAAAAATAGTTATTATTCCCATGCTTATTTCTCAGTCTCAACTCCCACTGCTACTGTAAATTTACCTATCGTCTATTTTCCAAATTGGAAATTAGTTATAGATGGAAAAAGAACGGATTATAAAATAGATCCAACTCTAGGTCTAATTCAACTCGAAGTAGATAAGGGAGAGCATAATTATGAACTAAAATTTACCAACACTCCTCTGCGTACCTTTGCCAACCTTTTATCCCTCCTTAGTCTAGGAAGCTTTATAATACTAATTATCCGTGAAAAAAAATCATAAAATATTCTTTTTTTTAATCCTGGTTCTGGCGATCATCTTTCGTTTTTGGAACTTAGCCTCTCTACCTTCTGGTCTAAACTGGGATGAAATATCTCATGGCTACAATGCCTATTCACTTCTTAAAACTGGCAAAGATCAGTGGGGTCAATCATGGCCAATATTTAACTTCAGAGCCTATGGCGATTATCCCACCACTGCTAATCTCTATTTCACCATACCTTCAGTTGCCCTTCTTGGACTAAACGCCTTTTCCATTCGACTGCCGGCTGCTATTTTTGGGCTTCTTTTTGTCATTTTTAATTATTTACTTGCCAAAACAATTTTTAAAAACGAAAAGCTAGCTCTCTTTAATATGTTGCTGGCCGCTCTTTCTCCTTGGACACTTTTTCCCTCCCGTGGTGTTTTCCAATCAAATCTGGCTCAGTTCTTTTTTATTGCCGGATTATATTATTTTTATAAATCACTACTTAAACCCCAAAATGCTTATTTTTCAGCCATATTTTTTGGAATCTCCCTTTATTCTTATCACAATACTCGTATTGCCCTGCCAATTTTACTTACTTACTTCGCTATTTACTACTGGAAACGACTAAAAAATAAAACCCATTTAAAAGCTTTATTAATCTTTTTATTTTTTGCCATTCCTAATCTTATTAATTTATTTTCACCAGAGTCTCAGGCCAGAAATCGTTGGGTTGGGATTATCAACCCTAATTCTATTAATTTAATTAATGAGGAAAGGCGACTTTTTAGTGGCCCTCCTTTTTTAAACCGGGCTCTAAACAACAAAGTTTTATACTTTTCGAGTCAACTCTTTAGAAATTATCTCGATCTATTTAACCCTTTGCCTTTATTTTTTCAGGGTTCTCAGAATTATCAGTTTAATCCGCCGGGGACTGGTTTACTTTTTCTTATTTTATTGCCCCTCTTTTATTTTGGCCTATTTAAGCTCCGTCAATTTTTTATCCCCCTCCTCATCGCTCTTCTCCCAGCGGCTCTAACAGTAGGGGATTTTCCCTCAATTCGGGCTACCATTGCCCTCCCTTTTTATTTTTTAGCTATCAGCTATGGCAGTAGTTTAATCAAAAAAAATAAATATTTTTATTTAGTAATTGTGATTTTTATTTTGGAATTTACTGTCTACTGGACTAAGTATTTAAAATACAACCAAGATTATTCTCAAAACTGGCAGTACGGCTACGGGCAAATGGTTACTAAATTAAAATCCTATTATCCTAATTATAAAAATATCTTTATTACTAAAAAATACGGTGAAGCCCATGAATTTATTTTATTTTATTGGCCCTGGGATCCACAAAAATATCAAAATGATCCCAGTCTTGATTGGGATTTTCATGCCGACTGGTACTGGGTCAACTCCTTTGACAAATTTAAATTCATCAATGATTGGGAAATTGCCTCACTTGAGATACCGCCTGACTCCCTTTTAATAAGTTCACCCCAAAATCATCCACTTACTAATGCTAAATTAATTGATAGCGTTAACTTTTTAAACGGTCAACAAGCCTTTGAATTTATTAGCTATGAATAAAGAGAAATTACTGCTCATTATAATTATCATTGCTGCCTTTTTTATTCGGATTTATAACTACAACTATCCTCCTCTTCTTTGGGACGAAGCCGCTCTGGGCTACAACGCCTTCTCTATTTTAAAAACTGGTCGTGATGAATATGGTCAGTTTTTACCCTTAATCTTTAAATCCTTTGGTGATTATAAACCAGGACTTTATATTTATTTAACCCTGCCTTCTGTCGCCATTTTTGGTTTAAATCCTTTAGCCGTCAGATTACCTTCAATTATTCTCGGCTCTCTAATTCCGCTTATTGCCTATCTCTTTACCAAAAAGCATTCTCAAAATAAATTACTACCACTTCTTTTTGCCGCCATTATTGCCCTGAGTCCTTTTAACATTCATTTCTCCCGTGGTGCCTGGGAAACCAATATTCTCACCTTCCAGCTACTTCTGGCCTCTTATTTCTTCTTTAATAAAAAATATTTTTGGTCTTCAATTTTATTTGGACTGACCCTTTTTACCTATCAGTCGGGGAAATTAGTCAGTCTACTTTTAATTGGTGCCCTATTTCTAACTAACTATTCCAAATCATTTTTTAAAAAAGATTTTATTTTAAAGTTTATTTTACCCCTATTTATTTTTTCTTTACCAATTCTCTCTGGTCTCCTTTGGGGGCAGCAGGGGAATCGACTAGAAGTTGTTAGTTTATTTTCTTATCCCAGGTCTTTGGAGGAAACTGAAACTTTAGTCAATGAAACCAGTAAACTTGATTATCAGCTCTTTCACAATCAAGTCATCTTTTTTAGCCGGAATTTTTTAAGTCGCTACTTTAATCATTTTTCTCCAGAGTTTTTACTGACAAAAGGTGATTGGCAGTCTCCTCGTCATAGCGCCCCCTACATTGGAGTCCTTTTAATTCCTTCCTTCTTTTTTCTAATTATCGGCCTTTTTACTACTAACTACTCTACTAAAAACTATTTATCTATTAATCTATTTTTTCTATTCTGGCTTTTGCTCGCTCCTATACCGGCTGCCCTGACTCGGGATTCTCTTTCTGCCGTTCGGGCTATGTCTCTCTCTATCCCTCTCTGTTACTTTACCGCCCTAGGTTTAGCTATTTTTATAGATTGGTTTGGAAAACTTAAATATTGTAAATTGTTTGTTTCTTGGTTATTGTTTCTTGTTTATTTAGCCTCTTTTGTTTATTACACCGATCTTTATTACAATCACATGGTTAAAAAATCACCTCAAGATTGGCTTTATGGATACAAAGAGGCCTGCGAATATGTAATTGAAAACGGTGCCAACCATGATGTTTATTTTACTAATTTTTATGGTCAAGCCTATATTTATTATCTATTTTATTCTCAGTATCCACCTAAAAATTATCAAGCACAGGCTAATCTAACAATTGATGGCGTTGATACTGGCGTGGTTTCCAAAATCGATAATATAAATTTTGAAACTCCCAACTTTTCTCATCTTCAGCTCCAAAGTCGACCGATTCTAGCTGTTTTTTCCTACGATGACGCTATTCGGCAGGGGATTGATCTAAAATTACTAACTCCACTTTCACCTATTAATAATACCTCCACCTTTTATGGCTACAAAAATCCCTAAAATTACATTAATTTTATTTTTTGCCTTCTTACTCCGCTTTTGGAATATAAGCCGACTCCCCTCTTTAAATCCCGATGAAGCCGCCTTGGGCTACAACGCCTATTCACTTCTTGAAACTGGCAAAGATGAACATGGCATTGCCTGGCCTCTCCACTTTAAATCCTTTGGTGACTACAAACCCGGTGGCTATGTTTACCTGGCCATGCCTTTTGTTAAAGTATTTGGTTTAACACCTTTTGCTGTCCGTCTTCCCAATCTAATTTTTTCCCTTTTAACTATTTATTTTCTATATCATCTTGTTTTACTACTAACTAATAACTATTTACTTTCAAACTTGACCGCTATTGTTTTAGCGGTCAATCCCTGGCATCTTCAGTTTTCCAGGGGCGCTTGGGAAAGCAGCACCGC
>JAQVSW010000006.1 GCA_028700345.1 Candidatus Shapirobacteria bacterium
TTTAAACGCGATGGTAATGATGTTTACGTTAGTCAAAGTATTTCTATATCACAAGCAATATTAGGAGATATTATCGAAGTTCCTACTCTTAAAGAAAAATTAAAGCTTCGAGTCAAATCAGGGACTCAACCAAATACTCTCATTCGTCTTCGAGGCCAGGGCATTAAAGATGTTAATGGCTATGGGGTTGGTGATCTTTATATTCGCCTCAATATTGTCATTCCTTCGCGTCTATCCGCGAAACAAAAAGAACTTATCAACGAACTAGGGTTGTAATTATCATTTTTAAGCCATTTTAGTGTTATAATATCCAAGTTAATCTGTGGTATTAGGAATGGGGGCCGTCGTGTCCCCATTTTTATTTACCAAAAATACAAATATGGATATCAAAAGACTACCAAAAACAGAATTTGCCGCCGCTGTGGCTCAAATTGCCGGTGAGCGCAATATTGATCCCCAGGAAATTATTGACGCCATTGAGGCTGGCTTAATTTCTGCCTATAGACGCGATCAAAAAGAACACGGTGTCATTGTTTCTGAGGATGCCGTTTTTGAAGTTGACCTCGCTCCAGAATCAGGTTCCTTTGCCATTTTTGAGATCGATAGTGAGAAAAAAAATAATGTGACTCCTCCAGGTTTTGGTCGTATTGCCGCCATGACTGCCAAGCAGGTTATAGATCAAAAGATTCACGAAGTTGAGAGGGATACTATTATCGGCGAATACCGCCAAAAAACCGGTACATTAGTTCTCGGTGTGATTCTTCGAATCGATCCTTATCGGATGACAGTTGGGATTGGTAAAACTGAAGGGATTTTTCCCAAAGAAGAACAAATTAAAAATGAATCTCTTGAAATTGGCTTAAAAAAATTATTTTTAATCAAGGAAATTCGTCAAGATGAAACTACTGGCAAAAAAGATGTAATTCTTTCCCGTCGCGATCCTCAGTTTATTGTTCAACTTTTTATGCGTGAAGTTCCCGAAGTTAGCAATAGAGCCGTGGTCGTTGAAAAAATTGCCCGTGAAGCAGGCCAAAGAACAAAAATTGCCGTTTCCTCTTCTCAAAATGGCATTGACCCCGTTGGTTCTTGTATTGGCCAAAAAGGCTCTCGAATTCAATCGATTTTGAGCGAGCTTCCCTCTGAAGAAAAAGTCGATGTTGTCGCTTTTGCTAAAAATCAATCTCAATTTATCGTTAATGCTCTCTCTCCAGCTTCTGAGGTAAAGGTTATTTCCCTAAAAAATAACCTAGCGCAGGTGGAAGTTCCCGAGGATCAACTGGCGCTAGCCATTGGCGCTGGAGGCGAAAATGTTCGTCTGGCCGGAATTCTTACCGACGCTGATATCAAAGTTAGCGCTGCTAAAAAATAAGTTTTTTAAATTAATTTTTTATACAATATGACCATAAATTCGGCAAATAAATTTCGTCCCCCCATTGTCACTGTCATGGGTCATATTGACCATGGTAAAACCACTCTCCTGGATCGTATTCGCGATGCTCGTGTGGCTCAGAAAGAATCTGGTGGTATTACTCAGCATATTAATTCTTATCAAACCGAAGTTAAATTAAAAAATGGCAAGTCAGGCCTGATTACCTTTATCGATACTCCTGGTCATGCTGCTTTTTGCTCCATGCGGGCTCGAGGTGCCGACATTACTGACTTAATCGTGCTCGTTGTCTCTGCCACAGATGGCGTTATGGCTCAAACAAAAGAATGTATAAAACAAATTAAGACTTTAAATGTTCCCGTCATTGTAGCTCTGACAAAGTATGATCTTGACACTCGTCAACCAGAAATGGTTAAAGGTCAGCTCGTAGAGATGGATTTAACTCCCGAAGAGTATGGTGGTCAAATAGCTGTCCTTCCCATTTCTGCCAAAAATGGCACTGGTATCGAAGAACTGTTGGATTTAATTTTACTAAATGCTGAGATTATGGAATTAAAAGATGAATCAGAGGCCCCTCTAGAGGCTGTCGTTATTGAATCCAAATTAGATACTACTCGCGGCCCCATCGCCGCCGTCATTATCAAAAAAGGTATTTTAAGACTGGGTGATCAAATTTATGCCGAAAATATTTCCGGCAAAGTCAAGGCTCTTCTTGATTCTTCAGGAAAAAACATAAAAGAGGCTGCTCCCAGTACTCCAGTTGAAATTTTAGGATTTGAAAAAGTTCCCATAGTTGGATCAATTATCACTAATCATTTTTCGGAAAGTAATATTGAACCTCCAGTTAACGATAAATTAACCATTCCAGATTCAGAAGTACCTCATTTAAACCTTGTCATTAAAGCGGATGTTGAGGGGACTTTAGAAGCTTTAAAAAATTCACTTAGTGATGATGTTAATTTAATTTATACTGGGATCGGACCTGTCAATGATAATGATATCGTTGCCGCCAAAACTAGCCAAGCCGAAATTTTTGCTTTTAATGTTCCCGTTAGCAAAACTATCAAAAATTTAGCCGATAATGAGAAAGTTCTTATTTTCGAATCAAAGATAATTTACGAAATTATTGAAAATATTCAGGCTCAGGTATTAAAAATGCTTGATCCTACCATCGAAGATACCATCATTGGCGAGGGGACTATTATTGCCGAATTCAAAATCGAAAAAGTCCGTATTGCTGGGATAAAAATTACAAAAGGGGAAATGACAAAGGGCGACGCTGTTCATCTTATGCGCGAGGGTAAAATTATCAAAAATACTCAAATTGAAGGTATCCGTCAAGGCAAAGACATTGTTGAAAAAATTAAAGTTGGGCATGATTGTGGCATGACTTTCCGTCCCTATGTTGACTTTAAAATAAACGATGCTATAATAGCCTATAAGAATTCAAAATAGTCGTTTATTTGTAAGCAGGACAAATATGAAAAATTATAATGTTACTGAAATTAAAAATTTTATTACCAGTGCCAAAAGCACTCTTATTGCTGTTCCGACCCTAAACGTCGATAGTCTTGGAGCGGCTTTAGCTTTAGGTTTAGCCTTAAAAAAACAAGGCAAAGAAGTAAAAGTTTTTTGTCCTCAAAAACCTGATCAAAATTATCAAAAATTAAGTGGTTTAGAGCTTTTAGTTGATAATTATTCTAATTCCGATTTAGTTGTCTCCCTCGATTATCCCATTGATCAAATTGAAGCTGTTTCTTATAACGATGATGGTGGTCACCTTAATCTTGTTGTTAAGACCAAATCCGGAGCTGCTAAAGTCGAAACCAATCAAATTATTATTAATAATAACGGTTCTGCGGCTGATGTTTGTTTTATGCTTGGCGATGAAGCTCCGCTTGGAGTATCCGCCTCGATGGTTAATCAGGGAAACTGGGTATTAATTACTCCCTCGCAGGTCAACAAAACTTGGGCTAAAGCCACTATTTTTGATCCTGATGCTCCTTTCTCTGAGATTTTTACCTTTTTATTGCCTATGCTTGGTTTAAATTTAGATCTTGATTCTGGTAAAGATCTCTTAATTGGTTTACGGGTTGCTACTCAGTCTTTCAGTGTTAATGTCTCTCCGGAGACTTTTGAAGCTGGAGCTATCTGTCTTCGCGCCACTCAGCCTGTTGAAAATATGGCTGCTCCCGCTGAAGCTATGCCAATTGAAAATATCGAGAAATCCGGCAATTTACTTTCAGGTTCGAGTAAGCCCAATCCTACTCCTACCGCCTAATTTTTGATTTTTGTGCTACAATACCTCTACACTAAATACGGTTTTTCAGTAGCCATTCTGAAATATTACATTTTACCGTTATTAGCGTTTTATCTATGGCATTAACTACCGAAGAAAAAAGCGAAATTATTTCCAAATATTCCCAGGCCAAGGGTGATACTGGTTCTCCTGAAATCCAGGTTGCGATTCTGAGTAAAGAAATCGAAAAACTTCAAGGACATCTGGGTGAAAATAAACACGATTCTCCCGCCAAAAGGGGACTTTTAAGTAAACTAGCCAAGCGTCGTCGTTTGCTTCGCTATCTGTCAATCCACAACGAAGATCGTTATCAAAAAATTATCAAGAGCCTAAATCTTAAAAAATAAACATGACTAAAAATTCAACTGATATTGTTGTTGGTGACAAAAAAATTACCCTTACTACTGGGCAATTGGCTCCTCAGGCCAGTGGCGCCGTTTTAGCTCAAATGGGCAAGACAGTCGTTTTGGCCACCGTTGTTTTAGGAGCCATTGACAAAAGTAAAGATTATTTTCCTCTTTCAGTTGAATTTGCCGACAAGCTTTATGCTGGTGGTTTAATTAAAGGTGGTAAATGGATCAAACGTGAAGGTGGTCCCTCTGATACCGCCATTCTTTTTGGTCGTATTATCGACAGATCCATTCGTCCTTTATTTTTTTCAGATTTTAAATACGAAGTTCAAGTAATTGTCACTGTTTTAAGTAATGACAAAGATAATGATGTAGTTATTCCCGCTTTTACCGCTGTTTCCGCTGCTCTCATGCTTTCGGAGATTCCTTTTAACGGTCCTGTTTCTATAGTTCGCATCGGTTCTGAAAATAAGGAATTAAAACTTTTTCCCACTCTTACTGATCTTCAAAAATCCTCATTAGACCTCTTGGTCTGCAAAGATTCCGAGGGTATTAATATGATCGAGGCTGATGCCAATATTGTTGACAACGAGACTGCCCTCAAGGCTATGGAACTCGGGTTTAAAACCGGTGATGAGATAAATAAGCAGTTAGTCGAATTTACCAAAAAATACGGCAAAAAAAAGATTGAGTATGAATCTCTTGCTCCTTCAAAAGAACTTATTGCCGAGGTTGAAAAACTCGTCAAAAAAGAACTCGATGAGTTTATGCCAGATGGTGTTGATGGTTCTCATATTGCCTCTGAAGAAAAAATCAAAGAAAAGGTTAAGCAGGCTTTTGAAGCTAAAATAAAAGCCGAGCAGGTTGAAGCTAATCAGGTTATTGAAGCGGTTGACATTCTGGTTCGTCAATACCTTCGCGAATCTACCCTAAAAGGGGTTCGTTTCGACAAAAGAGCCTTTGATGAAATTCGTCCTCTGGAAATTGAAGTAGGAGTTTTGCCAATGACTCACGGCTCCGCTCTTTTTCAGCGTGGTTTAACTCAAGCTTTAACCATCACCACTCTTGGTTCTCTGGCCGAACAACAGTATCTTCAAAGTAGTAACGGTGAAATTTCCAAGCGTTATATTCATTATTATTCTGCCGCTCCTTTCTCCACCGGTCAAACTGGTCGTTTTGGTCGTCCCGGTCGTCGTGAGGTCGGACACGGTGCTCTTGCCGAAAAAGCCCTAATTCCCGTCATTCCTTCAATTGAAGAATTTCCCTATACCATTACTCTCACCTCAGAAGTGATGTCTCAAAACGGTTCTTCGTCTATGGCTTCTACCTGTGGCTCTACTCTTTCTCTGATGGATGCCGGTGTTCCCATTAAAGACAAAGTCGCCGGTATTTCTATTGGAATGGTTTCTGATGATAAAGGAAAATATGTTTTATTAACCGACATTGCTGGTATCGAGGATCACTGTGGCGATATGGATTTTAAAATTACTGGTACCCGCACTGGGATTACCGCTATTCAGCTTGATATAAAAAGAATGGGATTATCCATGCAAATGATTACCGATACTTTTATTGCTTCTACTAAAGCTCGTTTGCAAATTTTAGACAAGATTGATTCCGTCCTCTCCGAGCCCCGTAAAGAATTATCTCCTTATGCCCCAAAGATCAAATTAATTATATTGCCCGAAGATAAAATCGGTGAAGTAATTGGCTCAGGTGGCAAAACTATTAAAGCCTTAATGGAAAAATATGGGGTTGAAATTGATATTGATGATAATGGTCGTGCCTCTATTTCCTCGATTGATGTCGAAAAAATTGATAAATGTGCCTTCGAAATTGAATCCATGATTAAAGAAGTTCAAATTGGCGAAGAATATGAAGGTGTAGTTACTCGGGTTGAAGCCTATGGTGCCTTTATCGAATTTTTACCTGGTCGCGAGGCCCTGCTCCATGTTTCTGAAATGAGTGGGGGATTCCTTTCAGACCCATCTTCTATCATCAAAGTCGGTGACAAGCTAAATATCAAAATCTCCGGTTTCAATGATAATCATCAAATAAAATTAAGCTCTCCTGAGTTTAAAGCCGCTCATCCCGGTAACGCCAATTCTATGCCGGAACGTCAAGGTCCTAGTGCTTCGGGTCGCCCTCCTTTCCGAAATTTTAGTAGCCCAAGTGGCCAAAACCGCGGGAGAAGATAACTCAAAATTTCTTATCTCATTGAATATCTTCAACTTTTACCTCTCTATACACTGAAAAAGTTTTAGGTGCCAAGAATATATTTCCAACCCCTTCTTCCATACGCATTGCTTTCTCACTATGACTTATCTCCAAAGGAATAGCCAAAGATCTAGTAATTTTGTAAGGCCTAATTTCATAAATATGAGTTATGTCTTCTAAGCGAAGACCTTCCTCTTGTGTATTTACAACAACCTCATGTTTTGATGGTCGACTAATATCTGAGTCAGGCATTTTTATTGAAAATACATAAGATGGTTGTTCGAAAGTAGGTTGATTAAAACCACTTCCCCAAGCAGCATAGTAAAAAGCAATTTCAGAATTATCGGCAAAAAATAACTCATGTGGTTTATCTAGCTGAGGTAAGCCTTGCTCGACCTCACCTGATCTTGTTTTTCCATTTTCAATAAATTTGCGCATTAACTTATAATCTATACCCCGAAATATTAGTGGCACACCATCTTTACTCTCTGGAATTTCACCTTCTTTGGGTTTACACATGGGAATATGTTGGGCAACTACATTAGGATTTGAATGGATGGGTTCTTCAAATAATGGATCTCTAAGTTGGTCAAGAGAAAAAGGGGGAGAAGGAGCTTCTGCTACTTCTGAAATTGGTAACAAAATTTTCCAACCCTCTTCAAATTTAGGAGTAATATTTCCGTTCTCGTCAATCTTTGCAATCTTTGTATCAACAAAAGTATCTGGCGATAAAGAAAAAATGTTTTCATTGATGAAAGGTTCCAGTGTCAAAAATCCATCTTCGTAGTCACTTTTTTTTGCCTCATAAATTCCATGCCACTTATCGGAATTCATTTGAAGAATATTTCCCCAACTAAATTTACCATCTCCAGAAATAATCCGAGGATATGGTAAAGTTTGCAACCAATCTCTGTTTTGATATATTTCCTGACTTTGTGGTTTTTTTATTAAACTGATATCAGGTTGTATCGGTATCTCGTTGTCTATCATAATTAAAAAATTATACACAAATTCCTGTATACTTTTCTTGTGGATTCAAAACTTACTACTACTGACGCTATTTCAAAATTAAAAGCCAAAGTTGAAGGTGTTAAACTGCCTGCTGGTTTAGAAGAAAAAATAAATGAATATTTTTCTCAGCTTGAGGTAAATTCTCGCTCCGAAGATACTTTTTGGTCTTATTATCAATCAATTTCCAAATATTTAGATTGGGTAATTTCTTTACCCTGGAGCACTCGCTCTGAGGATATTTTGGACACTCGCTACGCCAGGGAAAAACTCGACGAAAATCATTACGGTCTTGGCGAGGTCAAAGATAGAATTTTAGAATATATTTCCGTTCTTTCTCTTCAAAAAACTCGTTCCCCAGATAAAATCCCAAGGGCGCCCATTCTTCTTTTTGTTGGACTTGTTGGTACTGGTAAAACCACCATGGCCAAATCTATTGGCGATGTTATGGGGCGAAAATTAATTCGTATTCCTTTTGGAGGACTTGGAGACCCGCTTTATCTTCGTGGTCAAAGTCGTCAACACCCCGAAGCCGAACCCGGAGCCATTATTCGAGGTCTGGCTCAATGTCAAACCAAAAATCCAGTTATTCTTCTCGATGAAATTGACCGTGTCGCTGATGATGCTCTCAACACCATTATGGGAGTTTTAGTTGAGCTTTTGGACCCTGAACAAAATGCCCGTTTTACTGATCATTATCTTGATTATCCTTTTGATCTTTCCGAAGCTTTTTTTGTCGCCACCTGTAACAATACCTCTCGCATTGCCACTGCCGTTATGGACCGTCTTGAGATCATTCAAATGCCTTCTTATACTGATGAAGAAAAAATTACAATCGGCCGGGATTATCTCTTACCTCAGGCTTTAAAAGAAAATGGACTTACTGGTGAAGAATTAAAAATAGATCAAAATATTTGGTTGAATATTGTCCGCCCCCTTGGTTTTGATGCTGGTGTTCGGACTTTAAAAAGAAATATCGAAGGTCTTTGTCGTAAAAGTGCGGCTTTAATTTTGTCAGGAACTAAAAAAGTAGTTGTTGATGAATCTAATGTTAAAAAATTTATTCCTCAGTGGTAAAAATTAAAAAATAATTTCGTGAACAAAAAAGAAATATATTTATCCTTTTTTTTATTAGCCCTTGCTTTTGTAGTTTTACTTGTCACTCTTTCGCCCAGTCGTTTAAATGTTTATGAGTAAAAAACATATGACCAAAAAATCTAAAAACAAAATTTTCCTTTTCCCTCTCACCCTCGCTGTTATTTTATTCGCCTCAATCATTATCATTTTTTCTCCAGTTGGTAAAAAAAGTATCATCAAAATCATCCCCACTGTCACCCCAACTTTGATTCCGAGCTCCGATTATATTTGTCCCAAAAATGAATGGATAAACTGTATGCCTGGTCCTGATATAGTAGAGGCAGAATGTCAGCAAGATTATTTAAACTGGGTTAAAATTAATTGTCCAAAATTTAAAGGTGTCGCTTACTAAGGATCAACAACTTGAATATATTTCCCATTTGGTGGGGGAATGTAAAAAGTGCGATTTATATAAAACAGCTACCAATTCTGTTCCTGGCCACGGCAACTCAAATGCGAAGATAGTCTTTATTGGCGAAGCTCCAGGGGCTCAGGAAGATCAGCAAGGTTTGCCCTTTGTCGGCAACTCTGGTAAACTACTAGATAAGCTATTAAGTACGATCAGTGTGCCGCGTACCGACGTTTTTATTTGTAACATTTTAAAACACCGTCCGCCAGAAAACCGAGATCCACTCCCAAATGAGATTAAAGTCTGTACTCCCTATTTGAAAGCTCAATTAAAAATTATTAAACCAAAAATTATTATTACTCTGGGAAAATTTGCGATGAATTATTTTTTCCCAGGAGAGTCAATTAGCAAAATTCGTGGTCAAGTCAGAAAAATTATCTGGCAGGAATTACCTTTAACCATTATTCCTGTATACCACCCTTCAGCTGGACTCAGAAACGGTGCCATGCTTAAATCATTACAAGAAGATTTTCTGAGCATTGGCAAATTTATAAAGGATAACTAGCTAGTTTAACTATTTTATCTATTTATCTATTCAACTATTAAACTACTAAACTAAAATTATGATTAAACAAAAAACATATCAAAAACCAGCTTTTAATCCAGCTGCTCAAAAGGATTTTTCAAATTCCACCAGTCAAGATGCTCTTCGCATCTCTTCTCTTGGAGGTTTTGGTGATGTCACTCAAAACATGTTCGTTTATGAATTTGCCCCTCGAGGTGATTTTTCTAAATCTCAAATCATTATCGTCGATTGTGGAGTTGGCTTTCCTGAAGAAGATGCCTTTGGTGTCGATCTTCAAATTCCGGATACCACTTATCTTCTTGATAAAAAAGAGCGTATCCTCGGTATTTTTATTACTCACGGTCATGAAGATCATATCGGGGCTATCCGTTATGTTTTGCCGATTTTGGGAAAAAATATTCCTATTTATGCTCCAAAATTAGCGGCTGCCTTTATTGAAGCACGTCTAGCCGAAAATCAAATTCGAGCTTCAGTCAATATCTATCAGCCTGGAGATATTTTTAATAAAGGTCCTTTTACTATTGAGCCAATTCGAGTGACTCACTCTATCCCCGACACTTATCATTTTTCTATCAATACCCCTCTTGGCATTTTTTATCATGGTTCTGATTTCAAATTCGATGTCTTTCCTCTTGATAACAAACCCGCCGAGCTCAAAAAAATTGCCAATGTTGGCAACCGCAAGGTAGTGGCTTTGATGTCTGATTCTCTTGGTTCCGATCATGAGGGTTATTCTCCCTCTGAGCGAGATATTGCCGAAAATTTTAAACAGCGAATTGTCAGCGCCAAGGGACGAGTTTTTGTCACCTCTATCAGTAGCAATATCATTCGTTGGTCACAGGCCATTGAATATGGTAAATCTACTGGTCGTAAAATTTGTGTCGTCGGTTATTCTGTTGATAAAGCCATAAATATCGCCAAAGAACTGGGCTATATTAAACTAGATGATTCTGATTTAATTGCTCCAGAAAGAGCTAAAAACTTCCCTGACAATAAATTATTATTTTTAGTCGCAGGTTTTGCCGGTCAACCTGATTCAGCTCTTTCAAAAATGGTAATGGGAAAACACCGGATAAAAATAAAATCAGGTGACAAAGTAATTTTTTCTGCTCCTGATTATATTCCGGGTACTACCGGCAATATTTATGAAATGATTGATATTCTTTCCAAAATGGGGGCTGATGTTGCTTATGGTGACAAAGAGGAGCTCCATGTTTCAGGTCATGGTTATCAAAAAGAGCATGCTTTATTAATTTCTCTAGTAAATCCAAAATATTTATTACCAATTGGTGGTAATTATCGTCATGTCAAAAGTTATTTTTCCATGGCCAAGACCATGGGTTTTAAAGATGAGCAGTTTATCACTCCTGATTTTGATTCTACTGTTACCTTTTATGGTAACGGCAAGGTTGATACCAACTTTCATATTCCTATGCACAAAGTCTTAATAGATGGACTTGGCATTGGAGATGTTGGAGCTACGGTTCTTCGCGACCGCAAAACTCTCGCTGAAGACGGCATGTTTTCATTAGTTTTACTCGTCAACAAGGCCGATGGAACTTTATTTAAAGATCCAACTATTCTCTCCAGAGGCTTCGTTTTCATGAAAGAAAACACTGATTTAATTGATTATTTAAAAGAAGAAGTAATTAAAAAATTCAGTGAAGTCAGCAGTAAACCCGCTAATTTTGATTATATCCGGACTGAAATTCAGGCTTATCTCGAAACTATCATCAAAGAAAAAACCGGCCGCGAACCTATGGTTTTACCTCTAATTATCGAGGTCTAATTTTTCTGTTAAAATTAAATGCTCGCCTTTGTCTGCGATTTATCCCAGGCAGGACGAGCATTTTTGTTGCTAAAATAACCTATGAGATATTCACAATTATTTGGTAAAACTAGCAAGACTGTTACTAAAGATGCTATTGTTGCCAGTCACCGTCTTTTACTTCAAGCAGGTTTTATCCGACAGCTTAGCGCTGGACGTTACACTTTTTTGCCACTAGGACTCAAGGTTTGTAAAAAAATAGAAAATATTATTCGACAGGAAGTTGAAAAAACTGGAGCCCAAGAGTTAATCGTTCCCACTCTTCATCCTCTCGAACTTTGGCAACAGGCTAATCGGGACAAAAAATTTGGTTCTGCCATGATGTGTGTGACTGATCGTAACAAGGCTCAGTTTACTCTCGGTGCTACCGCGGAAGTAATTATGCTTGATCTTGTCAAGCAATTCGCACCAAGTTACAAAGATTTACCTATAAATATTTATCAATTTTCTCAAAAATTTCGTGACGAAACGCGACCTTCTGGAGGATTGCTTCGTACTCGCGAATTTGTGATGAAAGATGGCTATTCTTTTCATGTTGATGAAGCTGATTTAAAAATAACATATCAAAAATATTGGGATGCTTATTTAAGTATTGCCCAAAAATTAGATTTAAAGGTCATTGTCGTCGAGTCGGATAATGGGGCGATTGGCGGTGCTGTTTCTCATGAATTCATGGTCGAGTCTAAAGCCGGTGAAGACACAATTGTTGTCTGTTCTTGTGGTTACGCTGCCAACCTCGAAAAAGCTACTTTTGTCAAAGAAGAAAATAATTCCAGCGAAGCTCTTAAACCTCTAGAACAGGTTGAGGCTGTCCGTGGTACTACCATGGAAGACGGAGTCAAACTTCATCAAAAACCTCTCTGGCAACAAATTAAAGATGTTGTTTTTGTCGATGAAACCGGTCGTTTTATCCTAGCTATAATTCGTGGTGATTATATGGTTAACGAAACTAAATTAAAAAATTTAGTTGGTGCCAACGAGCTTCGCCATGCTTCTGACGAAGAAATTCGAGTCACACTACACTCTGAGCCGGGCTTTATTTCCCCGGTAAAATTAGAAGGGGCTCTAATTGTTGCTGACGATTCTCTTTTAAAATTAGTTAACGCCTACGGTGGTTCTAATCAAAAAAATTTGGACTTAATCAATGTCAATATCAATCGTGATTATCAACCCAATATTATTGGTGATATAGCAGAGGCTGAAAATAATTATCTTTGTTCTAAATGTCAAAAAGAAAAATTAAAACTAATAAAAGCCGTAGAATTCGGCAATATTTTTAATATTGGCTATACCTATTCTGATCCAATGGATGGCAATTTTGTAGATAAAGATGGTTCTCTTAAAAAAATGTATATGGGTTCTTATGGTATTGGGATAGGTCGAGCCATGGCTATCGATGTTGAAATCCATCATGACGATACCGGCATTATCTGGCCAAAAAATATTGCTCCATATCAAGTCCATTTAATTGGTCTCGATGGATTGGGTGAAGATTTATATCAAGAGTTGTTATTAAAAAATATTGATGTTCTTTTTGATGATCGCGATATTAGTGCTGGTGCAAAATTTGCCGATGCCGATTTAATTGGCATTCCCATTCGTCTGGTTATCAGTAAAAGAAGTCAAGAAAAAGGCGGTATTGAATATAAATTAAGGTCAGAAAAAGAATCTGAAATTATTGAAGCAAAAGACTTGGTTTCCAAGATTATTAAATTCTATAATTAGTTATTAGACTTTAGAGTTTAGACTTTTTTCATTTTTACTCTATACTGTATTTATGCCCCGCGGACGCAAGAAAAATCGAATTCTCCCTACTCTTAAACTTAAGCCGGATACAGTTAAATCAATTTTCTTTATCTTTTTTCTAATTTTAGCCATACTCTCCGTTTTTTCTTTTCTTCAGCAGGGGACTATTGCTACTGATGTTAATCTCCTTTTAACTAAATATTTTGGTTGGGGCGCAGTTATGGTCCCCTTTTTATTTCTCCTTATCTCCTTTCTTTTTACCAAAGTAAAATCAGCTCTTCGTGAAGCCAATGTCTTTTTTGGTTTTTGTATTATGTTTTTTGCTCTTCTTGGTCTTTTTAAGCAAGGTTTTCTAGGCGTTTTCTTTTGGGAACAATTCCTGGCTCTATTTTCTGAAGTTCCTACTTTTATTATCTTCTTTTTTGCTCTGATTGTCGGTTTTGTCGTTCTCTTTGATACTAATGTGGCTCAGATTTTTAAATTTTTTGCCCATCTTTTTCAGATGATCAAAAGATATTCAGTTGGCCAAAGCAATAAACTAAAAGATAAAAAAACCAAACAGCAAACCAAAAATCCTATTTATCAATCAGAGATGAATTCGTCTACTAGTCCTGAAATAAAATCACCTCCGAAGACTGATTTTGGAGTTGTCAATATCCCCCCAGTGATGAAAGATTCTTCTCCTCTCACTTCTTCTGGCAATCAAGCCTGGGTTTATCCTTCAATTTCTCTTTTTGACGATGCCCCAGGGGCCAAGGCTGATCGGGGAGATGTTCGTAAAAATGCCCAAATTATTGAAAAAACACTAGATTCATTTGGAATTACGGCTCGTGTTGCCGAGGTCAATAACAGTCCCTCCGTCACTCAATACGCTCTTGAAGTATCTCTCGGTACCAAACTAGCCAAAATTCTGTCTTTGGGTAACGATTTAGCTATGGCTCTAGCTGCTCCTGGTGGTCAAATTCGAGTCGAAGCCCCCATTCCTGGTCGTTCCCTCGTTGGTATCGAAATGCCCAATCGCTCTCTCGAAGTTGTTCCTATTCGAACAATTTTGGAATCTGAGATTATGAAAAATGCCAAAAGTAAAATTTCAGTTCCCCTTGGCCTTGATGTGGCTGGTCAAGCTCGGATTGCCGATATCTCAAAAATGCCCCATGTTTTAATTGCTGGGCAAACTGGTTCTGGAAAATCAATTTGTATCAATTCCTGGATTTCAACTTTACTCTTTAGAGCTTCTCCCGATGAGGTCCGTTTGATTATGGTCGATCCAAAACGAGTTGAACTTTCTCAGTACAATGGTATTCCCCACCTACTTACTCCAGTTATCGTTGAACCTGAAAAAGTCGTTTCTGCTTTAAAATGGGCCGTCAATGAGATGGAGCATCGTTACAAGCTTTTTACCGAAGTTGGGGCAAAAAATATTGAAGGTTACAACAATATGTCCGGTTTTCAGGCTATTCCTTATATCTTAATCGTTATTGATGAACTCGCCGAAATCATGCTTTTTTCTCCGGCTGAAGTTGAAGATAATATTTGTCGCATTGCTCAAATGGCTCGGGCTGTTGGAATTCATTTAGTTTTGGCTACTCAGCGGCCATCAGTCAATATTATTACCGGTTTAATTAAAGCCAATATCCCTACTCGCATTGCTTTTGCCGTCGCCTCGATGACTGATTCTCGGGTTGTCCTAGACACTCCAGGTGCTGAAAAACTCCTAGGTCGTGGCGATATGCTCTATATTCCTCCTGATCTAGCCAAGCCTGTCAGAATTCAAGGTTGTTTTATTTCCGACAAAGAAGTAAATCGTTTAATAGATTTTCTAAAAACGCAACGTAGCGGTGAGTACAATGATGAAATAACTAGACAGCCAGTTAATAGTCCGACTTCACTCAGTAAAAACATTATGGTTAGTGACGGCGAGGAGCGAGATGCTGTTTTTGATGATGCTGTTAAATTAATTCAAGAAACTGGTAAAGCTTCTGCCTCTTTTATGCAACGTCATTTAAAACTCGGTTATGCTCGTGCCGCCAGAGTTCTTGACGAACTTCAAGCCGCTGGTATAGTTGGTCCGGTCAACGGCGCCAAGCCTCGTGAAATATTAATTCCTCATAAAAGTTCTTCTGATAAAAGTTTTGAAGGGTAATCTAATATGAAACGTGCTTCAGCCATTCTCGAGTCAGCTCGTCTTGACAGAGAGATAGATTTTACCGAAATCTGTAAAAAAACCAAAATACCTCTTCGCTATTTAATTGCTTTTGAAAATGAAAATACGAAAGAGTTTCCGCAGGAACCCTATTGTTCTCTTATGGTCAAGGATTATGCCGAGTTTTTAGGCTTAAACGGAGAGGAGCTTTTATCTCTTTTTCGTCGCGACTATGATCGACATTTACCGGGTATTTCAAAACCTCGCTTTTTGTTTTCTCTTACTCCTCAATTTACTTTTACCTTATTTACTATATTGCTTTTTCTTTTTTTTGCTCTTTATTTACTTTCAGAATATTTAAAATTTAATCGACCCCCTCCATTAGAAGTATATTGGCCAGAGAATTTTACGGAAAATTCAATAAAAATTTCTGGGAAAACTGATCCTCAGTCTACTGTTAAAATAAACGACTCGCTCGTTTTAGTTGATATTGAAGGAAATTTTGCCAAAGATCTTCAAATTTCTACTTCTGAGGCAAAAATTACCATCGAAGCCAAATCTCCTGCTGGAATTGTCACTAGAGATGAAAAAGTCCTAAAATAGTTTATACTGTTTATATGGATATCAATCAAATTGTAATTATTTTTTCTCTTTTATCTATTTCTACCGTTGTTATTATTGTCGGTATCTACCTTATTAAACTTATCAAAGAATTAAGCGTTACTGTTAATCAGGCCAATCAAATTATTTCTTCTGTTTCTCGGCCCGTTTCTTCTTTTTCTGAATTTTTAATGGGTTTTAAAAACGGTTTTACTATTTTTAATTCTTTTTTTAATAAAGACAAAAAGAAAAATAATAGTTAATTTTTTTATTTAATTATTTATTTTTTAATTTTAGGCTTTAGAGTTTAGAATTTAAATAATTTATGTCTTATCGCCAGTCAAAAGATTGTGATTGTCAGCAAAATAGTAGTTTTATCTTTGGTCTGATTGTTGGTTTAATTATTGCTGCTGTTGTAGCTATTGTTATTTATAAAAATAATCGTGAAGATGTCTTTTTAAAATTAAAAAAACAAATAGAAAAATTTATCAACAGCCTAAAGCCAAAATCAGAAAAAATAATTGAATCTGTTATTACTCCCGACGTTCCCAGAAAAAAAATTATCAAAAATAAAAAGAAAGATGTTATTATTCCCAAAAATCTCCTTATTGCCGACACCACTCCAAAATCAACTTTTTCCAAACCCAGAAAAATGTTTAAAAAATAATCTCAATCTTCCCCTTACCCCTTCTTTAACAAGACGGGGTATTACGCAAGTTTGGTAATAACGTGTCTAGTGTTCCCTCTTGTTAAAGAGGGAATTAAAGGGAGATTGAAAATTTATTGTATAATTCTCCTATGAACGCGCGGGAATTAAAAAATATTTTTGTTGATTTTTTTAAATCAAAAGATCACATCGAAATTCCCAGCGCTTCCATAGTTCCAGAAAATGATCCCACTACTCTTTTTATTTCTGCTGGCATTCAACCTTTAGTACCATTTTTTTTAGGCAAAAAACACCCCTGTGGTACTCGTCTGGTTAATGTTCAAAAATGTATCCGAACCGGTGATATTGATGAAGTTGGCGACGCTGTTCATCACACCTTTTTTGAAATGCTTGGGAACTGGTCTCTTGGTGATTACTTTAAAGAGGAAATGATACCTTGGAGTTTTGAATTTTTGACAAAAAACTTAAACATCTTCTTAAATAAACTTGCCGTATCAGTTTTTGCTGGAGACAAAGACGCTCCAAAAGATGAAGAAACGGCAAAATTATGGCAAAAACAGGGGATACCTTTATCAAAAATTGCCTTTCTTCCCAAAGAAAATAATTGGTGGGGTCCTCCAGGTATTACTGGTCCCTGTGGGGCTGACACTGAAATGTTTTACTGGACAGGCCCCGATCCTATTCCAGAAGTCTTTGACTCAAAAGACAATCGCTGGGTCGAAATTTGGAATGATGTTTTAATTCAATATTTCAAAAATGATCAAGGTAAGTATGAAAAACTTATTCAAAACAATATTGATACTGGCATGGGGGTCGAGCGAACTATTGCTGTTTTATCTGGTCTTTCTAATAATTATATGACCGACATTTGGCAGCCAATTATTAAAAAAATAGAAGAAATTTCCATTAAAAAATATTCTGAAAATTTAGTTCCGATGCGTATCATTGCTGATCATCTTCGAGCCGCAGTTTTCATTATTGCCGATGGAGTTGAGCCAAGCAATAAAGAGGCTGGTTATGTTCTTCGTCGTCTTATACGTCGCTCTATTCGGCAGGGAAAATTAATTGGAATTGAAAATAATTTTTTAAAAATTATTGCCGGGGCTGTTTTAGATAATCAAAATAATTATGCTGGTGTTTATCCAGAATTAGATATAAATAGAAACAAAATTTTAGAGGTTTTAGATAATGAAGAAATAAAATTTCGACGCACTCTAAATAAAGGTCTCAATGAAATTACAAAATTAATCGACCGTCAGAAAAGCGTCTCAGGAAAAGAGGCTTTTGGTCTTTATCAATCTTTTGGTTTTCCTGTCGAAATGATTGAGGAAGAATTAAAAAAGAATAATTTATCCTTAGATTTAGCCGAATTTAATCGCCTAAAAGACGAACATCAAAAACAATCCCAAACATTATCAGCTGGAAAATTTAAATCTGGTCTCGCCGACCACAGTGAGATTATCACCAAATATCATACCGCTACTCATCTTTTGCATGCCACTTTGCGAAAAGTACTAGGTGATCATGTGGAGCAGTCTGGTTCCAATATCACCGTGGAGAGATTGCGTTTTGATTTTTCTCATCCCGAGAGAGTCTCAGAAGATCAATTGAGAGAAATTGAAAAGATTATTAATCAACAAATTAAATTAAAATTACCAGTTACCTTTCAGTCGATGAAATTTGTCGATGCTCAAAAATCAGGTGCTTTAGCTTTTTTTGGGGCAAAATATCCGGAAATAGTGACTGTTTATACAGTGGGTAATCCAAAAAACTTTTTTTCCAGGGAAGTTTGCACTGGTCCTCACGTTGATAATACTGGTAAACTCGGAATTTTTGAAATTCAAAAAGAAGAATCTGCTGGCAGCGGTAAACGTCGGATTTATGCTATCCTTAAATAATGGAGGCTTCCTATTATTGGCTTATTTCTATTACTACCGAGGCCCTTACTGTTGGCTTAATCAAGCG
>JAQVSW010000058.1 GCA_028700345.1 Candidatus Shapirobacteria bacterium
GTCAAAAATGGCAATACTCTGATGCAGATTCTCAGTGAAATTGAAATCGAAGCTCTTCCCTCAGATCTCCCAGATAAAATCGAAGTCGATATTTCTTCATTAATTGAGGTTGACAATAAAATTATTGTTTCTGAATTAAGTTTAGATCGTGACAAAATTGAAGTCAAAAACGATCCCGAACAGGCTGTGGTTATTATCGAAGCTCCTCGGGTCGAAGAAGAACCAGTTGTAGAAGCAGAAGCAGAGCTTTCTCCCGAAGATGTCCCTGCCACTGCCCAAAAGACTGAAGAGGAAAAAGCGGCTAAAGAGGCTGAAGAGTCAGCTGAGGATCAAAGCCAAAAGTAAAGAAAATTTTGTTTACATCTTCTCTAATTGGATCCAGTCGATGAGCTGATTCTATCGCTTCGTAGGCCTTGTTTTTGTTATTTAATCGGTAAAACAAAACAGCAATTTCCATCCAATCATCAGTAGTTTTTGTTTTTTTAATTATTATTTGATTCAGTTTCTTTCGTAGTTCCTCTTCTTTATTTTCTTTTATAAAGTTTTGGATGTCTTCTTTTTTTAATTTATTTTCAATAATTTTTGCCTTTTCCCAATTCCCCTTATTAACTTGTAAGTACCATTTTTGTAAATTTTGGTAATATCTTTCTCCCTTTGAAAGAGGCCAAATTTTCCCAATGTTTATTAGTAAAATCCAAATCAATAAACTAGTAAAAAAGATTTTTTTCATCGTCTTCCCATTTTAGCATGTCATAATTTTAAAAAATGTTAAAATACTTCGATGTTTATTCTGGATATTTCCAAAAATTATGATTTAGTATTAAGTCAAGCCGCCAAGAATATTTCGGCAGGAAATCTTGTTATTTTTCCTTCTGATACGGTTTATATCTTGGCAGTTGATCCCACTAATCAAAAAGCAGTTGATCTACTTTTTTCTTTTAAAAATCGCTGGACGGGGAAGGCCATTTCTATTGCCGTATCTGATATTAATATGGCTAAAAGATACGTTAAATTAAATAAAAATACAAAAAAATTATATCAAAGTTTATTACCCGGTCCTTTTACTATAATCTCTCCAGGTCTTCATCGAGTTGCCACTGGAATTGAAGCCGAAAACGGTAGTCTTGGTATCCGCATTCCGCAGTCAAAATATATTTTAGATTTAGTTAACCTTTTGGGTAAACCCATTACCGCTACCTCTGCTAATCTTAGCGGTCGTACCCCCAATTATTCTCTTGATTCATTTTTAAGACCTTTGTCTCAAAAGAAAAAAAATCTAATTTCACTTCTTGTTGATGCTGGTAAATTACCCAGAAACAAACCGTCAACCGTTATTGATACTTTGGGCAGTGAAATAAAAATTCTTCGTCGAGGTGATTTAATCACCGAGTCTCAGCAAACTCTTATTTCAAAATCAGAATCTGAAACTGCAAAAATAGCCAAATTTTTTTACAAAAAGGCCTTAAATATAGGTAATAAAAAAGCGCTTGTTTTTTCTCTTTCCGGCGATTTGGGATGTGGCAAAACTGTTTTTTCAAAAAGTATCGGTCGGGAGCTGGGAATTACTCAAAAAATCTTATCGCCGACCTTTGTTATTTATAATCAGTATCCTCTTAAAAATTCTTTATTTAATATTTTTTATCATTTTGATCTTTATCGTTTAAATAGTGAAAACGAATTTAGAGAAATTATTTTTTTAGAACATTTTTTACCAGAGACTATTTCCTGTATTGAATGGCCGGAAAATATGGGTGCAAACCTATATCAGCAGCTTAAAAAAAAGACAAATTTAATTACGGTTAATTTTACCTATTTAGATAATCACACTCGGGAAATTTCTTTTTCTTTTCCCAACTAATATGTATATTCTTGGCATTGAAACTAGTTGTGACGATACTTGTGCTGCCCTTTTAAAGGACAGTCAAATTTTAAGCAACATTATTTCCTCCCAAATTGATCTTCATAAAAAGTGGGGTGGGGTTGTGCCGGATATTGCCAAGAGAGCTCATCAGGATAGAATTTTTCCAGTTATCGAAACAGCCTTAAAAAGGGCAAAAATTAAAATCACAGATATTGATTTAATTGCCGTTACCAAGGGTCCAGGTTTAGCTATTGCTCTCTCTGTTGGTGTCAATACCGCCAAAGAATTAGCTCTCAAATATTATAAAAATATTGTCGGAGTAAATCACATTGAGGGCCACCTTTTAGCCAATTTTTTGATGAGTGGTCGAGGTAAACCGATAAGACCTTTTATTTTTCCCTCCCTAGCCTTAACCGTTTCTGGAGGTCATACTAAAATAATTTTAATCAACAAAATAGGGGATTATAAGGTTGTTGGTGAAACTCTTGATGATGCTGCTGGTGAGGCTTTGGATAAATCAGCTAAACTCCTTGGTCTTGGTTATCCTGGCGGCCCGGTCATAGAGAGACTCGCCGAGAAAGGGGATAGTGCTTTTTTAAAATTACCGACTCCTATTGCCGATAAAAAAATTCTTGACTATTCTTTTTCTGGCTTAAAAACGGCTTTTTATTATCAAATAAAAGATTGGCCAAAAACAAAAATAAATCGACATTTGGTTGACCTCGCCGCTTCTTTTCAGAAAGCAGTCTTTGATACTTTAATTAGAAAATATTCTCTGGCGATTGAAAAATATCAACCAAAATGTCTTTTAATTTCTGGTGGAGTAGCCGCTAATAAGGATCTTAGAAAACGAGCTAGAAATCTAGCTAAAAAATATAAATTACCCCTTTATTTACCTTTTAAAAAAGAATTAAATACTGACAACGCTGCCATGATAGCCCTAGCCGGTTATTATCAAGCTAAAAGAGGAGATTTGGATAGCCCTTACACTTTAGACACCGATTCCCGCGCTGAGTTATAATATGAACAACCTGCCAATAATTATTAATTAAAATTTTTATGACCAAAGAAGTTCAGGCAGCAGTGCAATTAATTCAAAAAAATATTTTAGATGATAATTCTCTCACCCGAAGAAATCGAGCTAAAGCTCTTAAGAATATTGAAGACAGTATTCTTAACATGGACGAGAGTCTCGTAACACACGCAGAGTGCATCAATCTGCGTATTTACACGCGTACATTATTTCCCAAATTAAAATTGAAAAGTGAAAATTATGCGAATCCAACTATATGATCGTGGTCTGCCACCCGGCAAACAATTATTTGCCGATCTTCAGACTCTTTGCCAGCGCCTTCAAATTGATTATGATCCGGAATATATCAAGGATATGAGCCGGGTTTATACTATGGGCCTTCAGGGCAGTACCATTCTCTTAATCGACGGCGAAGTTGTTCTTATCGACAAATATCCGCCCTTAAAAGAACTCGAAAACATTATTTCTGATTATTTAAAATAAGTCCCTCTTGTCAAAGAGGGATTTAGGGAGATTGGTTTATATCTTAAATAATCTCTTCGCGTTTGCATCAATTATTTCTTCGGTTTTTTCAAAGCTTTCACCCCAAATATCAGCTATTTTTTGATAAACATATTTTACATAAACCGGCCGATTTTCTTGACCGCGAAATGGCTCAGGTGTCAAAAGAGGGGAGTCGGTCTCTGCTAGAATTCTTTCTCTCGGAATAATTTTTACTACTTCTTCAAGTCCAACTTCATAAGTTAAATTCCCATCAAATCCAAAATACCACTCACCCAGTAAATCTAAAATCTTTTTAATTCGTTTTTTGCCACCACTATAACAATGAAATACTCCGCTTAAATTTTTATATTCAGCCATTATCTCTATTACTTCGTCCACTGCTTTTCTCGCATGAATTATTAACGGTTTTCTGTATTTTTGCGCCAGTTCTACTTGTTTTCTAAAATAAATTTCCTGCCTTTCTTTATCTACCTCTCCGACAAACTCTAAACCACACTCTCCTATCGCGATTGAATCTGGATTTTTAACCAGTTCTTCCAGTAAATTTATGTCATCGTTTATCTCTTGGGGGTGTATTCCGACTACTGGGAGAATTTGAGAATATTTTTTTGCCAAAAGTAAATTGTTTTTTGAATTCTCTATATTTGATCCTGCCAAAATTACCGCTTTTAAACCCACTACTCTCGATATGTCGCAAAATGTTGAGTCTAGATGCGCATGAGTATCAATCATCTTATTCTCGGAAATAAAGCATTTTCCATTGGTTTTATTTCGCCCTTGAGTTGCCCCAAAATCTTTTTTGCTACTTCCGGCATTATTGGCTCTAGATATGTAGCGGCTTCTCTTAAATTTTCAGCGCATTCGGTCAACACTGCAATTCTAGTAGGATCATTTGTTTCCAACCTCCAAGGTGTCACTTCGTTTAGTCGAGTGTTTGATTTATCGATATATTTCTCAAAAATTAAATTTATTGCCTCATTAAATCTCAATTCATCAACAAGTTTTACGAAGTCTCCCTTGTCAAAGGGAGATTTAGAGGGATTGAGGTTACTGATTTTTAAGCCTTCTCCTA
>JAQVSW010000059.1 GCA_028700345.1 Candidatus Shapirobacteria bacterium
ATCCGACCAAGCAAAAAAACGAAAGGATCGGTCGCTTGCTTCTAATGCATGCTGACAAAAGAGAGGGAATTGAAGAAGGTTACGCTGGTGAAATTATTGCCTGCATTGGTTTAAAAGAATCAACTACCGGTGACACTCTTTGTGACAAGCTTCACCCTATTTCTCTTTCCCCCATTCAGTTCTCTGAACCTGTAATTTCTCTATCTATTGAGCCAGAAACTGCCGATGATCAGGAAAAAATGGGCGCCGCTCTTAACCGTCTCTCTTCCGAAGATCCGACTTTTAAAGTTTCATACAATCACGAAACAGGTCAAACTATTATTGCCGGTATGGGCGAACTTTACCTCGAAATTATTGTTGATCGTCTCAAAAGAGAATTTGGAGTTAATGTCAAAACTGGTGCCCCCCAGGTTGCCTATCGGGAAACTATCTCCGCTAATGCCGAAGGTGAGGGTAAATATATTCATCAGTCCGGAGGTCACGGTCAATACGGCCATTGTAAAATTCGTATCGAACCCAAAAATAGAGGCGAGGGTGTCGAGTTTGTAAATGCTATCAAAGGTGGAGTAATTCCCGCCAATTTTATCCCTGCCATCGAAAAAGGTGTTCGCGAAACCCTAATCAAAGGAATAATCGCCGGTTATCCTTGTACCGATATCAAAGTTTCTGTTTATGATGGTTCTTATCACGATGTCGATTCCTCTGAAGCTGCCTTTAAATTAGCTGGATCCTACGCTATTAAAGATGCTTTTATTCAGGCGAATCCTCTTATTCTCGAACCAATTATGAAGTTTGAAGTGGCCACTCCTTCTGAATTTTTAGGCACCGTTATTGGCGATCTTTCTTCGAGACGTGGTCAAGTTGGCGGTACCACCGAAGCCTTTGGCTTTACTACCGTCACCGCTACTGTTCCTCTCGAGGCTGTTCGCGGCTATGCTACCGTCATTCGCTCTCTCACTCAAGGCCGCGGCTCCTTTTACATGGAACCCAGTCACTATGACCCCGTTCCCCGAGACATCCAAGAAAAACTAACTATCAAAACAACCGAAGGTAAAAAAGAATAAACCAGTGTTATACTTGGACAGTGACGAAAGAGACACTTTCTCAAAAAACTTACCCCGGCTATTTTACAGATCCAGAGAATTTTTCTGATCTAATTGATCGTTATCGTATTTATCGTAAAAAACCTAATTTACTTCCGGAAAATATTTCTCTTACCAAAGAATCTATTCACATGGATTTCACTATAACTAAATATAGTGATGTTAGTACCGGTGATGAATTAACTATCGTTGTACAAAGAAGGGATAATGCTGATTTTTCGAATAAATTTATTTATTTAAAAAAACAAAAATGTCTCTTAAAAAAAACAGAAAGTTGTGATGGGCTTGATTGGATTGGTTATAATGTTTCTGAAGATAGAGGGAATACTTATGAGGAGATAGATCGTTATACTTTTAATTATCTTTTAAGAAAAAATACCAATCTGTCTGAGATTAAAGCTAATCCTGAGTTTAATAACCCTAAACATATATTTTTTACCAAAGAGCTTTGGAATTCTCTGGCAGAGGGGTTTGTTCCGGACAAATATATTGGCCGAATAAAATCACGAGAATATGAAAGTGCAGATACAACTGGAACAATTTTTACCGATATTGTTTCTAAAGACAAAATAGACAAGGAATGGTGTCCTTTTCGTAGTTGTAATATTCAAACTTTTGATACTCCTCTTGGTACATATGAAATGCATATTCCAAGTAAATATTATAGTTCAACAAAAAATACTCCTAATACTTATTATTTCACCCCTCTTTCTGTATATCGCGGGAGAAGTGAAGAAAAAATACAAATCACAGTCGATAAATTTTTTGAAATACTAGAAAATCAAACTTCACTTTAAAATCACCAGCAGAATAGATTTTTTGTTCAGTTTGTGTATATAATATAGTCATGATTGATCAACAAGAAACAATAAAGCAGACAGATACATCTCCCACAATTATAGACCAAATCAAAGAAAAATTTACAGCCTTACACGATTATGAATTAGCCCATCAAAAATGGAAGCAAAATCAAAATACATCCACTTCAGAGCCTGAGCCTCAAAAACCTGAACCAGCGGTTGCTGCAGAATTTATTAAAGATGATTCCTATAAATTTCAGATTTTAGTAGAGTCTTATTATAAAAATACATTTAATTTAGGAAGTAAAAATGATAGCCTTCAAGAAGGCGAAAATGATTTGAAGACTATTTTTGATCAAATAGAAAATCCCCAAGTAAATGAAGTAGATCCTAAGATAATTAAACTCAGTCGGGCTGCTGCCGTATTAGATGCGTCCAAAAACTATAGTTTTAACGGAAAACCAGAAATAGCCAAAACTGTTGCCGAAGTTGTTGAAAAATATCCTGAATCATTACTTCTTACTGATTATGCCGATCTTTTAGTAAATAATCTATCATCAAGTTTAGATGAAGAAAACAATAATTTTTTAAAGAAATCACCACTTGAAGATACGACTAGAATTTTAAAAGTACTTTCAAGTGATGAATCACCTCTTGTTGCGACCAAGAAAGAAGAGGCTAGTCTTCTCTATCATGAATCTGTCGGTTATGCTTTCTTTATCGCTCTTTCCAAAAAAAGTCCTCAGTCTCTTAATCCAGACGCTCTTTCACTATATACGAAAGATATTCTTACTTCAGACCAATGGTCAGACATTCTCAAAAAGAATATTATTTCAGTTAATGAAATCCCCTTATTATTGGCTAAATCATTAAAAGATATAGATCTCCCTTCTCAAGAAAAAAATGAAAGAAAAGCCCTAGCTTTGGGCTATCTTAGGTCTATGTATGACTCTGCCATTCCCGAATTAGGCGAATATTCACCTTTAGAGAGAAAAAAAGGCGAATATAAACTTGACATTATCGCCCAGACTCTTATCAAATTAGCAAATTATGATACTTCTTCTGAAGGTAAAAGTTTTTACATTCATATATCCAGAGAAGATCGGCATGACCCAATTATTCAAGATATATCCAATATTTACAATTTATCTAAGATTATTGGCAATAAACACTTTGAAACACAGTCTCGTCTAAATTTTAAAAGATTAGAAGAAGAAAGAATTGCTCAAGAAAATGCAGACGAAAAAGCAGCCAGAGCTGTTTCCATTGCTACATCCAAACAAGAAATAAAGGAATTGCTTGATTTTCCCAACACCAATGAGGCCATCGAAATCTTTAAAAAAATTAACTTAAGCATAGATCCTTTGGGAGAAATACCATTCAGTACTTTAAATCAATTAAAAGAATCGGGAAAAATTACCGAGACTCAATACCAAAATGGTCAACAAATATTAAATGAATTAATTACTTATTCTCAAAATAACAATCTTGTTGCTAAAGAAAAACAACAGCGAGGAAACAAAGGATTTTTGGGTATAGGGAATACTCTTCATGAAGTTACCGTTATCAAGCTTAATGTTCAAGAAATTCAAGATTTAATAAAAAAATTAAATGATCAAAAGACTACCTTAGAAGTTCCAAGCAAAGATATTGAAACTAAAATTATTGTCTTAAACCTATTATCAAGCAAATATTCTCGAAATTAATCTTTGTCTTATTAAATGTTGCCATAGATAGTTTCTAATTAAAATTTCTTATAGAATCTAACCCCCGCCGCCGCGGGGGTTTTAATTAATCTGTTTTCTTGACAAAATAATATCAAAATAATATAATAATATTATTATTATGAAAACCACAATTCAAGTTCCAGTCGAGAAAGATCTAAAAGTTAAATATGAGAAGATTACTAATGAATTAGGCTATTCTTCTCTTCAAGAATATATCAGGGTTTTCCTTAAACAAAACTTAATTAATAGCAAAATTGAATATCTTAATTCCAGACAAGAGTTAAAATTAGAAAAAATGGTTGCCGCTTCAGACCGAGAAATTAAAAAAGGCAATTTTATCAAGAGTAGTAATGTCGATGAACTTATGGCATATTTAAACAGTGGCTGAAGTAATTTTTGATAAACAGTTTCGCAAATATTACAATCAAAGAATTTTTCCTTCACTAAAACTCACTGATAGATTTAATGAGAGGTTAAAAATTTTTTGTAAAAACCCTGCCCATGCTGTACTAAACGATCATCCCTTACATTCAACGTTACAGGGCTGTCGCGCATTTTCTATTACCAAAGATATCCGCGTAGTCTATCAAATAATTGACGATAATCTTGTTCGTTTTCTGAATATTGGTACCCACAATCAAGTTTATAAACAGTAAAGGTTTTCATTTACCTATTTTTGTGCTATTATCGGATAAATTATCGAAAAACATTTTTTTGCTATCATTTGGCCTCACTTTCATCTTGCGAATCTGAGGTCTTACTGATACAATTCTAAAGCGTTTTTCGCTACAATTATA
>JAQVSW010000007.1 GCA_028700345.1 Candidatus Shapirobacteria bacterium
ATCAGCAAATAATATCCGATCTTACTGGTCGTCGCGACATTCAATATTTTCAAAATGGAGTTGATCAAAAATACATTGATGCTCCCATAAAAACCAAAAAGTCTCCCAAACCCAGTATTCTTTTTGGGGTTTCCAATATGAAATGGATGCAAAACAGGGAATCTGTCGAGCTTATCTTAAATAAATACTGGCCCAAAATTAAATCAGAAATCCCGGAGTGTCAGCTCTATATTATTGGCCGCTTTGCTCCAGATTTCTTTGGCAAAATGGCAAATGAGGATTTAATCGTCGCTGAAGCTGATAGTGATGGTCAAAAACATGATCCCCAGTTTTACTATCAGCATTCCTGGCTTCTCTTAGCTCCCATGGGCAGTGGGGGAGGGACTCGCAATAAATTCCTTGAAGGCATGGCTTTTGGTCTCCCGGTGATTACCAATCCCCAGGGTGGGATGGGCAGCATCAAAATCGAAAATTATAAACACGCCATCGTCTGTCCCGACAAAGAGATTGTCAAAAACGCCGTTAAAATCTTAACTGATGCTAAATATAGACAAAAAATTGGGGCCAGTGCCCAAAAATTAATCAAAGATAAATATTCTTTTGAAAAAGGAGTCGAAGGTCTAAATCAAATCTATGAAAGCATCACCAAAAAATAATACCATACTTTCGGTAATAGTTTTAAACTATAATTCTGGTCTCTATCTTAGTAACTGTCTTAAAAGTATTCTCGCGTCTACCCTTGGCGACTACTCAATTGAAGTCATCATCGCCGACAATGCCTCGACTGACTTTTCTTTTTCAAAAGCTCAAAAAATAAAAAATTCTGACTCTAAAATAAAATTTATTTTTTATCCACTGGCAAAAAATATTGGTTTTTCGGCTGGCAACAACCAAGCTCTTAAAAAAATTAATCCCCAGTCAAAACATGTTCTTTTTTTAAACCCCGATACTATTGTAAATGTCGATACTTTCAAAAAAATGCTCGATTTTTTCAAGTATCACCCTGATGTCGACGCCGCTACTTGTAATTTAATTCTGGCTTTGACGGGCAAGACTCAACCCGAATCTCATCGAGGTTTTCCCACTCCCGGCAATTCATTTTGGCACTTTTTTGGTTTTGGCCTGCCCAAGCTTTTTCCCAAATCCAAATTATTTAATGGTTATTTCCTAGGACACCTTAATTACCAAAAAGTTCAAAAAATTGACGCCTGTGTTGGTGCTTTTTTAATGGTCAAAAAAGAAGCGGGAGACGCAATTGGGTGGTGGAATGAAAAATATTTTTTTTATGGCGAAGATCTAGATTTTTGTTGGCAATTAAAAAAACACGCCTTTTCTCTCTATTTTTATCCAGGCTGCAGCGCTACCCATTTTCAAGGAATTTCCTCAGGTATTATTTCCCATTCTCAAAACAAATCAGCGGCCAGCAGGGACACAAAAATAAGATCCGCCATCGCCAGTACTGAGGCTATGAAAATATTTTATAAAGAAAACCTGATGTCCACTTATCCCCAGCCACTTCACCCCATCATTAATCTCGGAATTATTTTTTTAGAAAAATATCGTTTATTCAGAGCTAAATATCTATGACACAGCATATAGTGATAGATGCCAGACTCTACGGACCCAAACATACTGGTCTTGGCCGCTACACCAAAAATCTTCTCCTGGCTCTAAAAAATCTTCCCGATTTTAAAAAATATAAATTTACCCTCCTCGTCTATCCTGAGCTTCTCGGTGAAATTTCAAGTCAATTAAAAGATAGCTACCAGTATGTCGCCACCCCTCTTCGTCATTATTCCCTCGCTGAGCAAATATTTTTACCCATCCTCCTGTCTAAACTAAAACCCGATCTGGTTCATTTTACTCATCTCGATAAACCTATTTTTTATTTCGCGCCCTCAGTGGTTACCGTCCATGATTTAATTCGCCATTTTTCCAAGGGTAGCGATACAACCACCAAAAGCCCTCTTCTATATTGGCCGAGATACTGGGCATATTTACTTATGACCCGAATTATTTTTTATTCTTCTCATCTTATCGTCCCTAGTCATTTTTGGCGGGATTATATTATCAAAAAATATAAATACCCGCCTCAAAAAATTATCATTACCTACGAAGCCGTCGATCCAAATTTCTTAAAACTAAAGGACCAAAGCACTAAAGCACCTAAAAACTATTTAATTTACACCGGCAATCTTTATCCCCATAAAAATATTGGGATAATTTTAAAAGCCTTGAAAAAACTTCCCAATTTAAAATTAAAAATTATATGTGCCCGCTCTCTTTTTAGCCAAAAAATCGAAAAACAAATTTCTCAGCAGAGGCTTCAAAAACAAGTCGAGTTTCTGGGTTATGTTCCCGATGATAAATTTTCCATTCTTTATCAGCGGGCTCTCGCTCTTGTCCACCCCTCCTTTCTAGAAGGCTTTTCTCTGACTGGACTCGAAGCCATGGCCCTAAATTGTCCCGTCATTGCCGCCTCTTCTTCTTGTTTACCTGAAATTTATCAGGATTCCGTTTTGTATTTTGATCCCAATAATCCCTCTGACCTCGTAAAACAAATTAAATTACTTCAAAAATCAAAAGACCTTAGAAAAAAACTAATCGCTCTCGGTCAAAAACAAGTTGTCAAATATTCCTGGTCAAAGACGGCTCGGGAAACTTTAGACTTTTATAAAAAAATTGTTAAATAAAAATTTAAAGATTGCTATCTATTACGACTGGCTAAATCAGTGGGGTGGTGCCGAGCGAGTTTTACTCGACTTACTCGAGCTTTATCCAAGCGCTGACCTCTACACTCTCAATTATCAACCAGAAAAATGTCCTTGGCTGCCAAAAAATCATCATATTTATTCCTTAAATCTAAAAAATAAATTAATTTATTCACCTTTTTATGCCTATAAACTCGAACAAATTGATTTTTCAGCCTATGACATCCTAATTTCCACTACTTCCCATATTGGTCACTGCTTCCTCACTCTCCCTAAAACTTTATTTATTTGTTATTTCCACAATATCAACCGCTATCTCTATCAAAACCCACCCCGGCTCCTAAAACCTATTTTAAATAAATACCAAAGCACCGATAAAATTTACGGACAGCGTCCCGATTATCTTTTTTGTAATTCAAAAAGTGTCGCCTCTCGGATAAAAAAACACTACCATCGAGATGCCAGTCTAATTTACCCCGGCATTGATCTTGAAAAATTTACTCCCAACCATCAAAAGCCCGAGCCCTATTTTCTAATTGTTTCCCGTCTCGTCCCTCATAAAAAAATAGATTTAGTGATTGAAGCCTTTCAAGAAAGTCAATACCAGCTAAAAATTCTCGGCGGAGGTCGCGAAGAAAAGTATCTTAAGTGCCTAGCCGAGGGTTTTAACAATATCGAGTTTATAAACAAGGTTAGTGAGCCTGAGCTAATCAAGCTTTATCAAAATTGCACTGCCCTTATTTACCCTCAAGAAGAAGATTTTGGCCTCACTGCCATCGAGGCTCAGGCCTGCGGCAGAGGAGTCATTGCCTTTAACCAGGGTGGAGCCACAGAAACAATAATTGATCAAAAAACAGGCATTTTATTTGATAAACAGGACAAAGAGTCACTGCTTTTAGCCATTCAAAAATATCTAAAATCACCTCCGAGTAGTGACAAGACTCGTCTCCAGGCTGAAAAATTTAATCGCGACAGCTTTATGTTAAACTTTAAAAAACAAGTCGACAGCCTATGGTCAAAAAGACAATAAATAGTCATTATATCGTCATCCTCTGCGGCGGTACCGGACCAAGGCTTTGGCCCCTCTCAAGAGTTGAGCGTCCCAAACAATTTCTGAATTTATTTTCAGAAAATTCACTCATTAAAGAAACATTTTTAAGAGCTAAAAGAATTGTCCCCACCAAAAATATCTATCTCGTCACCAATGTTAAATATGAAGCTCAGATCAAAAATAATTTAAAAGGTCTGGCTTTGCCTCAAAATATCTTGGCTGAGCCGCAAAAGAAAAATACTGCCATGGCTCTTCTTTATGCCAGCGCCGCCATTAGTCAAAAAGATCCCAGTGCCACCATTACTTCTTTTCCCTCTGATCATTTTATTAGTCAGCTAGTAAATTTTGATAAAGATATCAAAAAAAGTTTTAAATTAGCCCAAAATAAGGCCATTGTTACCTTGGGAATTAAGCCCAATTCTCCCTCTCCTTCTTTTGGTTACATTAGTATCAATTCCCAAAATCAAGTCACTGGCTTTATTGAAAAACCTTCCTTGCTCGAAGCTCAAAAATTAATTAAAAAAAGCAGTTGTTTTTGGAATAGCGGCATTTATACTTTCAAAATTGAGACCTTACTCGAAGAATTTAAACTCTATGCCAAGGAGTATCTCCCTCTTTACAACAAACTTATCGACAATTTAGATCACCCCAGAGTTGTACAAAAAATTTATTCTCTGGCTCCCTCACTGCCCATCGACACTGCTATTTCTGAAAAATCAAAAAAATTAATTTTGATTCCTGCTTCTTTTAATTGGAATGACATTGGAGAATGGAAATCAATTTACGAGGAGCTTCCCAAAATTGGCAATAATTTTGCCCTACTCCCAAAAAATCAAAAATTTGTAGAGGTAAATTCCAAAAATTGCCTTTTAGTTTCAAGTCCCTCCAAAATAATTGGCCTTGTCGATGTCAATAATCTCGCCATTATCGATACTCCTGATGCCCTTTTAATCTGTAATATTGCCACTGATGGTAGTTTTCATGTCCGAAATCTCGTTACTAAAATAGTCAGCAATCTTAAATTAAAACATTTTTTTACCGGCAAACATGACTAGAAAATCTCTCCCTTTTTATTCTCTCCGGGTGAAATTATTTGAGCCCATAAAAAGAGCCATCGATATTTTCTCATCTCTATTTTTACTTATAATTTTTTCCCCTGTTTTAATCATCACTTCTATTCTTATAAAAATTACTTCCAAGGGACCCATAATTTTTAAACAGCTCCGAGTAGGGAGAAATCGACTCTTTCATATGTATAAATTTCGCTCCATGCGCATCGGTGATAATGATAAGTTTTTAAAAGAAAATTATCCGGAGCTTTGGAAAAAATACAAAGCCAATGATTGGAAACTTTCTACAAAAGAAGACCCTAGGGTTACCCTAATTGGCAAATTTATTAGATCTACTTCAATTGACGAAATGCCCCAATTTCTCAATGTTTTAAAAGGAGAAATGAGTCTGGTTGGCCCCAGGGCCTACCGCGATGAGGAGTTAAAAGAATATGCTAGCAAGTATCCTCAAACCCAAAAATATATTCATATTATTCGTAGCGCCAAACCCGGCATCACTGGTTCCTGGCAAGTCTCGGGTCGAAATGAGCTTTCCTTTGAAAAAAGGGCTAAATTAGATGCCGAGTATATTATCAATCGCTCTCTTGCCGACGAGCTTCTTATCATTCTAAAAACTCCTTTGGCTATGATATCTCCCTGGTAAATTCGTGTTAAACTTTACTCATGGAAATTCCATCTAAACTGACAAAAAACAAAAGTCCTAAAGCTCCAAAAATAAAAAAAATTAAAATCTCTCCAAAAACTAAAAAAATCCTTTTAATCATTGGAGCTGTCTTTTTTACTCTCTTTCTCTTTCTTTTTTTATTTTTATATTTACCAGGAAAAAGTCTCCTGGCTCAAATCAACAAGACCAAAACTGTCGCCCAGTCACTTTCAGTCGCTATTTCCGAAAAAGATTTAGCTAAAAGCAAAGATATTGTTGCCTCTCTCCGCCAAGATATCAAAACAATTGATGGCAAATTTAAAAAATTAGCCTATCTAAAGGTTGTCCCTATCGCTAGCAGTTATTATCATGATGGTCAAAACTTAATTAAAATTGGTGATGATGCCCTAGAGACTGGAGAAATTGTTATCAAAGCCATCGAGCCCTATCAAGATTTTCTTGGCTTTAAGGGTGAAGCTACCAGTAGCTCCGAAACCACCGAAGATAGAATTGCCTTTTTAACTCAATCAATTGAAAGCATTTTGCCCCACTTTGATTTAATCGAAAGCAAAATAAACGAAATTGACACCTTAATCAATCAAATTGACATCAATCGCTACCCCCAGGAGTATAAAGGTATTCCTCTTCATACTGATTTTAATAAAGCTCGGGAAATGATTGGTGAAATAAAAAATTATGTTAGCAACAGTAAACCTATTCTAAGGGAGGTACCTTGGCTTCTCGGCAAAGACGATATCCGCAATTATCTGGTCATTTTTCAAAATGACGGCGAACTTCGCCCTAGCGGCGGCTTTTGGACTGCCTATACCACCTTAAAAGTTGATAATGGCAAAATTATTCCCGGAGTCTCCAGCAATATTTACGATCTTGATGACAAGCTCTCAAGCACCACCCCTGCCCCTCGAATCATCAAGTCTTACCATATTAATGTCCCTTATTTAAATCTACGCGATAGCAATTTATCACCTGATTTTCCTATCGATGCCCAAATATTTCTTGATGGCTACTACAAAGCCATGGGGAAAAGAACTACTTTTGACGCTGTCATAGCTCTGGACACCCAATTTCTCGTTGATTTAGTTAAAGTCCTTGGAAAACTAGACACCCGAGTTGGGACCTTTACCAGTGATCCTGACCCCCGCTGTGACGGTTGTCCCAAAATTATTTATGATCTCGAATGGATAGCGGGGCGGCCCCGAAACTATATCGAAGCCGACAGAAAAGGTTTTCTTGGCCCTCTCATGCAATCACTTCTCGCTAATGCCTTGGGCTCAGAAAAAGACAAGATTGGTCCCTTAGCTCAAGCTTTTTTTAATAATCTCAACCAAAAACACATTCTCTTTTATTTCACTCCTCCAGAAATTCAGGAGGCCGCTCTCAAGGCTAATATTGCCGGACATATTATGCAAACAAACGACAATATTGATTATTTCCATCTCAATGATGCCAATTTTGCCTCTGCCAAAAGCAATATTTTTATTACCCAAAAAATTAATCACGAAATCACCACCAAAGACGGCAATATTGAACACAAAATTACCATTACCTATACCAATCCCAGTAAAGCCTCAAACTGTAATTTAGAAAAAGGGGATTTGTGTTTAAATGCCGCTGCTTACCGCAATTTATTTAGATTTTATCTTCCCCTGGGTAGTGAGCTTATTAAAATGACTGGCTCAGAAATAGAGCCTCTCAAATATGAAGAGCTAGGTAAACAAGTTTTTGAAGGTTTTTATGGCAATAAATATCCCCTATATGCCAACTCCTCTTCTAAGGTCTCAATTCAATATACAACCTCAATTAAAGCCAGTAAAAATTACAGCCTCTATCTCCAAAAACAACCGGGGACAAAAGCTGTTGAATACGAACTCTCTGTCAACGGGGGAGATCCAGAAAAATTTTCCTGGGAAGCTGATAAAACCATCAAACTTTCACTCTAATGCCCAAATTTATTTCAACGCAGGCCCTGGTAATCAACAAAGAGCGTCGCTTTGAAGGGGATTTACAAATAACCTTATTAACCCCAAACTTTGGCAAGATAAAGTGTTTAGCCAAGGGAGCACAGTCACTCAAAAGCCGGCGTCTTGGCCATCTTGAAATTGGGACTATCATCAAGACTAGTCTCTACGATAAAAATTCTTTTTATTGGCTTTCTGAAACTGAATCCATCGCTGCCTTTCTTCACCCTTCTTCCTTTTTAAGCCAAATTAATCTTCTTTTTTATTTTTTAGAAATAGTCAATAAACTCCTTCCCTTCGATCAAAAACAAAGTGAACTTTATCAAATCGTGATCAGGGGAGTGAAATCAATCAGTCATAATCACTATGCCAGCTTTATCAAAGAGGAAATGAATTTCTTAAGTGAGCTTGGTTATGGTCTGCCTCCGGAAATAACAACTTCCTTTAACAAAAAAGATTATAAAAGCACTCAAAATTTAATTAAAAAATACTGTGAATCAATTATCGAAAAACCTCTCTATAGCCATAAACTCTTTAATTAATCAGTTATAATAAAGCATGTCCACTGTACCAAGCGACCAAGTTGCCAAATTAGTTTCCCTTTGCAAGCGTCGAGGGATTGTTTTTCAAAATAGTGAAATATATGGAGGAATCCAAGGTTTTTATGATTATGGCCCTATTGGCTCCCTGATGAAATACAACTGGAAATCTCTCTGGCTCAAAAACAATGTTCAGCAAAGAGATGATGTCGTCCTAATTGATGGGGCCATTATCACTCATCCCAAAGTCTGGGAAGCTTCGGGTCACGTCAAAAATTTTGGTGACGAGCTAGTCGAATGCAAATCTTGCCACCAGAGATTTCGTCCTGATTTAATTGAGAATGCTAAAAAATGTCCTGAGTGTGGGGGAGAATTTACCGAGCCAAAGAAATTTAATATCTTATTTAAAACCGAAATTGGTGTTATTGAAGGCGAAAAAATGGCTACCTATCTCCGGGGTGAAGCCTGTCAAAATATTTATCTGAATTTTAAAAATATTATTGATTCCACTCGGGTCAAAATTCCCTTTGGTATCGCTCAAATAGGCAAAGCCTTTCGCAATGAAATCACTCCCAAAAATTTTCTTTACCGGACCCGTGAATTTGAACAGTGGGATATCCAGTATTTTTGTCAGGAAAAAGACATGGACAAATACTATGAACTTTGGAAGGATAATAGAATGGCCTGGTACCTAGGGCTTTTTAATCAAAAAAAATCTCTCCGTTTTCGTCAGCACCAAAAAGATGAGTTGGCTTTTTATGCCAAAAAAGCCTTTGATATTGAATTTGAGGCTCCCTGGGGCTGGACAGAAATGGAAGGCATCCACTGGCGAGGGGACTATGACTTGTCACAGCATTCCAAATTTAGTGGACAGGACCTTAATTATCATAATCCTCTCACTCATGAAAAATATCTTCCCCACATTGTTGAAGCCTCAGGAGGGGTCGATCGCTCCCTCTTTTTCCTTCTCCTTGATGCCTATCAGGAACAAAAATTAGACAGTGGAGAAAGTCGAGTCTATCTTAAACTAAATCCTCAAATCTCAGCCTACAAATTAGCTATTTTCCCACTAGCTTCCAATAAACCAGAGTTAGTTTCCCTATCAAAAAAGCTTTACACCGACTTGTCAAAAAAATATTCTCTTGATTTTGATGATAGTAGTAATATCGGTAAAAAATATCGCCGCCAAGACGAAATTGGCACCCCTTGGTGTGCTGTCGTCGATTATCAAAGCCTCGAAGATGGAACCCTCAGTATCCGTGATCGCGACACCATGTCTCAAATCAGAATTAAAATTGACGAAATTGACTCTTGGCTATCTAATCAGTTAAACTAGACCCATTATGAAAAAATATTTGATTTTAATTCTCTTTTCTCTGTTCTTTTTATCTGCTTGCGGCAAAAAAACAGCTCCCGCTCCCTCACCCACTCCTGCTCCCAGACTAGTCGAGCTAAGTGTTGAGCTTCGACCAGAAATTTCCCTCACTCCTCGCGCTGATGGTCACGAGCTTTATTTAAAAATAAACAAAATTTCTGACACTATCAGTAAAATCGAGTACGAAATTACTTATCTGGCTACCGATGATAATTTAGAAATTGAAAAAGGGGCTAGTGGCATTATCGAAAGCGATGAACTGCTGGGTGGTAAATCTGAGCGAAAAATTTTACTTGGTACTGAATCTTGCACCAATGGTTGTAAATACAAATATGATAGTGGCGTCACCGGTGGTAATTTAAGTCTTATTTTTTCTCTAAAAAACGGACAAATATCAATGTTTGAAACTCCCTTTATTCTCAAAAGTACGGCTGACCTTAAAAAAGAAGGTGGACTTTTAGTCTGGAGCGAAGAAAATTACACTTATACTCCTAAAAATAAGCCCAGTGGCTCACACTTTTTTATCGCCCACAAAAATTATCTTGACGGGGGCTACCTCGTTACTAGTAGCGGCGCTCTTTAATGAATTATCATCAGCCCGTTCTCGCTCCAGAAATCATAAAAATTTTTGACCCCAAAGCTGGCCAAATATATCTAGATGCTACCCTCGGTCATGGCGGCCATAGCCTTGAAATTTTAAAAAAAGGAGCCACTCTTTATGCCCTAGAAGCTGATAGTGACAATCAAAAAATCGCCACTGAGCGGATTGCCAACTTAAATCTTTCAAAAAATTTTCACCTTCTCAAAGGTAATTTTTCCCATGTTTACTCTCTCTGGCAAAAAAATATTAAGCTGCCTCTTGATGGCCTTTTAGCTGACCTGGGACTGAGTGTCAATCAGCAATCAGGTCAAAATCGGGGTTTTTCATTTAATGACTCTATTTCTCTGGACATGCGTTTAAATCCTAAAACGCAAAAACTAACTGCCGAGGAAATCATCAACACCTGGGACAAAAATGAGCTTTATAAAATCTTCACCAAATACGCCCAAGAAAAATTAGCCAAGCCTTTAATTTTTGAAATAATTAAAGCCAGGCAAATAAAACCTATTAAAAATGGTGTTGAATTAAGTAAAATCATCAACTCCTATTATCAAAAAAAACATTATCGGAGCTATCATCATCCCGCCACTAAAATATTTTTAGCTCTCAGAATTGCTGTTAACCATGAGTTTGAAAACTTAAACAAACTTCTTCATGCCTCTTCCAAAATAGTTAAATCTAGCGGAAAAGTAGCCATAATTTCTTTTCATTCTGGAGAAGATCGTCTTGTCAAACATTTTATTCAAGAAAATTCATATCCTTCAAAAAAGCTCTTGCCTGAGCATCAGGAAATCAAAAAAAATCCTCTTTCTCGCTCAGCTGTTCTTAGGCTTTATAATCTTAAGTAATGTCAAATCGATTATTGATTGCTATTGCTCTTGGTCTTATTGTTTTTCAACTAGCTTTCTCTCTTTATTATTCCAGTAAAATTGTCACCGACAACCAGCTTTATACCCAGCTTAATAAGAAATATACTGATCTTAAATATGAAAATGAAAAATTAGAAATAAACTATGCCCAAAAAAACGCCATCAATCGAATCGAGTCGTTCTAAAACGATTTTGATTACTATTTATCTTTGTTTTGTTTTTATTCTAGCTAGATTATTTTACTGGCAAATAATAAAAGGTCAGGAACTTCGAGATAAAGCTACCTCCCAGCTTTACCGTCTTGAAAAAATTGTCCCCAAGCAAGGGCATCTTTTAGCCTCAGACACTTTTCCTCTTAGTCTTGATTACACCTATTACACTCTCTCATTTTATAAACCAAATTTTAAAACTGAACTTTCAAATGTTTTAAGTGAAATTGAAAAAATAAAACCAGATTTTGCCACCGAAAATGCCAAAATTTTAGAAATATATAATAATCCAGCCCAAAAATGGGTTGAATTTATAACTCAATTTAACCGAGAAGAAATGCAAACTTTATCTCCAATCCCAGGTCTAGATTTTACTCTAAAACAAGCTCGCTACTATCCTGAAAATGATCTAGCTAAAAATATTATTTTAAATCTAGAAAGATATTATCAGCGAAAAATTTCTGGTCGTATTGGTTTTATTCGAAGTATTGTCGATGGAGTCGGGAGCAATCTTTTAACTCGAAAAAATTGGCAAAAAAGCGAAATTGATGGCGAAGATATCAAGCTGACTTTAAATCGTAAAGTTCAACTACTAGCCCAGTCTATCATTAAAAAATCAGTCGAAACTTATAATGCCGATTCAGCTTCAGTCATTATTATCAGTCCCCAAAACGGTGAAATTTTAGCCATGGCTTCCTCGGAAGCATCTCCCTCCGCTCTTATCACCAAAATCCCCAACATTAGCGACCTTTTTGAACCTGGTTCTATTTTTAAACCACTAACCATGGCCTCAGCCTTAGATTCAGGCAATATCAATAGTGATTTTGTTTGTCAAAAATGTAATCAAGCTCGGATTATCGGAAAATACACCATCAACAATTGGGACGAGAATTTCCACCCCGATTCCACCCTCAAAGACATTATTAAAAATTCCGATAATATCGGTATGAGTTATATTATTGAAAAAATGGGGCAAAAAATATTTTTAGATTATTTTCATCGTCTCAAGCTTGATCAAAAAAGTGCCATCGAACTCAGTGGTGAGTCTATTTCTCCCCTCAAAAATTACTGGTCAGAAATTGATTTGGCAACCGCCTCCTTCGGTCAAGGTTTTGCCGTTAACCAGCTCCAAATGATTCAAGCATTTAACAGTTTGGCCAATGGGGGACAACTCATTAATTTGCATCTTAACCAGCAAAGTAAAAGTGAAGTCAGCCGAGTCTTTAGTCCCCAGATAGTTTTAAAAATGAACGAAATATTAAAATATGCGGTCGAAAATAGTCCCGTCGCCAAATTAAAAAGCCCTGATTTAGAAGTCTGCGCCAAGAGCGGCACGGCCCAGGTAGCTATTGGCGGAGAATATACCGATTCAAATACTATTGGTTCTTATATTGGTTTTTCTCCTTGTGAAAATCCCAAATACACTATGATCGTCACCATCAATAATCCCAAAACTTCTCAGTGGGGCTCATCCACCGCCGCTCCCATTTGGTTTGAAATTGCCCAAAATTTGGAGTTTTTGTTATAATTTAGTCATATTCATGATTCAAAAACTTAAAAATATTTTTTGGCATTTGCCTCAAAGTATTTTTTGGAATATTTATTTTGCTTTTCCCAGCAAAAAGTTGACTCTAATTGGCGTTACCGGGACTGATGGTAAAACGACCTCCTGTACCCTAATTCAAAAACTTTTAGAAAACAGCGGTCTAAAATGTGGTCTTATTAGCACTATAAATAGTCCCGGTCTTCACACTACTAGCCCTGATCCAAAAATTCTTCAAAAAATTTTTAGTGATTATCTAAAACTTGGTTATAGTCATGTCGTCTGTGAAGTTACCTCTCACGCCCTGGATCAGTACCGCTTTTGGGGCTGCCATTTTAAAATTGGGGTAATTACCAATATTTCTCATGAACACCTTGATTATCATAAAAATATTGAAAATTATATTGCCGTCAAATCAAAACTTTTTAAACAATCTTCACTCGCCATTCTAAATCGTGATGATGAGTATTATTTACCTCTAAAAAAACTAATTAAAATACCCGAGCTTAGCTACGGAATCGAAAATAAGGCCGACATAAAAGCTTCTAATGTTAAAATTTCGCCATCTTCTCTTGAATTTAATCTTAATGGAGAAAAATACATCACCGACAGTAATTATCAATATCAAATCTATAATCTCCTGGCCTGCTATGGAGTCTTTTCTCAGCTTAAATTAGATAATCAAATTTTTAAAAAGACGATTGCCACCTTTCCTGAGGTCAAGGGGAGAAGGGAAAAGGTCGACAACGATCTCCATCTCAATACTATTGTTGACTTTGCCCATACCCCAAACTCCCTCCTGGTCACTCTCCAGTCTCTCCGTCAAACCACTCTCGGACGAATCATTGTCATCTTTGGAGCCACTGGCGGTCGTGACAAAAGCAAGAGACCTCTCATGGGAAAAGTTGTCTCAGAAAATGCTGATATTGCCCTAATTACCGCTGATGATACTAGAAGTGAAAAAATTGAAGACATCAACTCTCAAATCATTTCTGGTATTGATTTAAAAAAAGCCATTGAAATAGAAGTCACAAATCCCAAAATATTAAATTCTCAAATATTCCATTTTGCCAATATTCCAAATCGTCAAGATGCCTTTAATCTGGCTGTAAAAATCGCCAAAGCCGGGGACACTATTGTAGCTTGTGGTAAAGGCCACGAAAATACCATTCTCCATGGTCACACCGAATACCCTTGGTCAGAAGCGGATGCTTTTAGAAGTGCCTTTAGACAAAAAACAGAAAATGTATAACCAAAAAAATAATTTATCTCTAAAACAAAATTACCAAAATGGTCTTTTGCCCCAGCGAAATTCAAAAGAGTATTTTTATCAAGATGAAAATAGTTCCAGTCGAGTCTGTCTCGACTCCTTTTCACTTTCATCAGAAAATAGACGGATTCTAAACAAAACTCAAGGTTTTTCTTTTCAAAAAATTCCTTTAACAGAGTTTGAATTTAACAACAAAATTCAAAAAAAGATATCAACCTGGGTCAAAGATTTGGGCTGGACTTTTCCCACCTCTTCTATAAAGACCGTATTTACAAATCATATTTTTAATTATCTATATGTTTGGACCGACAAAAATCATGAGCTCTGCGCCTTTGCTCTTGGCTATTTTGACGATGATTTTTCTCACATTGCTTATGTTTTTTATAATCCCATTTATGCTCATCAAGATCTCCCCATTCGTCTCACTCTTCAATTTGTTATTGATAGCTCCCAGTTAAATTTAAAATACTGTTATCTCGGTCGCTTTAATCCAAACACAAAGCTTGGCTATTACAAACGCAATTTCCCCGGCTTTGAGTATTTTATTAATGATCAATGGGTGCCCTATAATTAATCTATGCATATTCATATTATCGGTATTGCTGGTTCCATGACTGCCCCTCTTGCCCTAGCCTTAAAAAAACAAGGCCATCATGTCACTGGTAGTGATCAGCAAAAAATATATCCTCCTTTTTCCACTCAACTCCAAAAAGCCAAAATTCCTATCAACCAGACTCCTATCAACCAAGATATCAATTTGGCTATCATCGGCTCTTCATATTTAGCTTTTTCTCAAACCAAAAAAGAATTTTCCGAAATTAAAACACAAAAAATTCCCTATATTTCCGCTACTAAATATCTTGCTACAAATTTAGTTAAAGAAAATTCTATTTTAGTCGCCGGATCTTATGGCAAAACGACTATTAGCAGCGCTATCAGCTACCTGCTGGAAAAAGCAAATTTTCAACCCTCTTATCTTTTTGCTGGTCAAAGTCTCAATCACCTCGAGTCTCTTAAATTTTCAAACTCATCCTGGTCACTTCTTGAAGCCGATGAATCTATTAATGGACTTGATAGTCAAGCCAAGTTTTTATACTATCCTGTCAAGTATTTAATTCTCACCAGTGCCCACTGGGAACATAAAGATTCTTATCAAAGCGAGGAAGAAAATTTCAATGCCTTTAAACAGCTTATTCAAAATATTCCCAAAGACGGGGTTTTAATTTATAATCAAAACGAAAAATCTTTATTAAATCTCTTGCCTTATGCCAGTTGCCCCAGTCTTCCCTACACCAAAGTCTCTCTAGAAAATAACTTAATCGGCAAATACAATCAAGAGAATCTCGCCGCCGTCGAAACTCTGGCTAATTTTCTAAAAATAAACCCAAAGATAACTGCCTCCTCAATTAAATCATTTAAAGGGGTAAAGAGAAGACTAGAAATAAAAGCCAAAATTAACGATCTTCTTTTTGTTGATGACTATGCTCAAAGTGCCAATCGAATTAAATGCGCTCTTGAGGCTCTCAAAGATGCTTTTCCCGGCAAAAGCTTAAAAGTATTTTATGAACCCCACGCCTCTTTTCTGCAGCATAAATCAAATCTAAAAGAGCTCTCCCTTGTTTTTAACGAGGCTGCTGAAACTGTTATTTATCGACTCAAATTTATTCCCAGTCAAAAAGCCTGCGACAGACTTTGTGCCAAAGATTATTTGACGGCTCTTCCCCGTAGTTTATATTTACCTCTGCCCGAAGATGTTTTAAAACATTATCAAAATACTCTTAAAAAAGGCGATATTTTAATTCATTTTTCTTCTGGAGGGAGTGAGGGCTTAAAAACTTTTCAAAAAATTATCAATTTTTTCAAAAAAAACAGTGTTAAGATTAATTAATAAATAGTATGATTCATCTTTATCTTGGTCTTCTTTTATTTTCTTTTTTATGCACCAGCATTTTGGTTATTCCCTATATTAATTTGCTATATCGACTAAAATTTCAGCGTCAAAAACAAGCCACTCTCGACTTTCAAAACAAAAAAACACCAATTTTTGATAAGTTTCATAGCGCCAAAACGGGGACTCCCGTCGGCGGGGGACTACTAATAATTCTCAGTGTTTCCGTTCTTTTTATGGTTCTTTTTCCTGTTCTTAAATCCTCTCGCATTTTTATTTCCAGCAACTATCACCTCATTAATGAACTGACCGTTCTCTTTTTTACTTTTATTAGCTTTGGCATCTTGGGTCTTTATGACGATATTCTCAAATTTTTTAATTTTAAAAAAACTGGATTTTTTGGTTTAAAAATGAAGCACAAGCTACTTCTCCAAATATTCTTATCTCTTCTTATTTCCCTCTTTATCTATTTCAAGCTCGGTATCAATTTCATCTATATTCCTTTTCTAGGAGCCATTAGTTTAAATTTATTTTTTATCCCCATTTCTACCATTATTATTACCTCTTTTGCCAACTTTTTTAATATTACCGATGGTCTTGACGGTTTATCCTGCGGCTCTCTCATGATTTCTCTTTTCGCTTTTTGGATCCTAGCCAGTACCTCTCTTGATACTCCCATTACTCTCTTTCTAGCTCTGTGGATTGGCGCTCTTATTGCATTTCTCTATTTCAATGTCTATCCCGCCCGTATCTGGCTCGGAGATGTTGGCTCCCTTTCCTTTGGAGCCACTTTTGCTGTTATTGCCTTACTACTAGGTAAAATTGTTCCCCTAATGATTGTCGGAGCTCTCTTTGTCGTTGAGGGTATGAGTAGCGCTATTCAAATTTTTAGTAAAGTCTATTTCAAGAAAAAAATCTTTCCCGCTGCCCCTCTTCACCTCACCCTTCAAAAAAGTGGCTGGGAAGAACCTAAAATTGTTTTTAGAGCCTGGTTGGCTACCTTTATTTTAGCTATTTTTGGACTATGGTTGGGACTAAATTAGAGCTTCTTCGTCTGGAAATTTCAAAATACATTGGCCTGCCCTATCATACTAACGTCCCGAAAATTGACTCTCCGCAGGCTTCTCTCGTGGGCAAGGGCAGCGCCAAAGAAATAGCCCTAAAAACCATCGAATTTGCTAATAACGAAAATATCAAGCTCATCGATTTAAACCCCCAGCAAATATATAATTTTCAAAAAAAACATAAACTAGGAATTGATTGTTCTGGTCTTGCTTGCCATTTACTAAATTTTTATTTTAATCTGAGTCTCAATGTCCGCCACACCTCTGCCGCCATGCTTACTTCAAAACCTTTATCTCAGAAAATCTCTCTCTCAGAAGCCAAAACCGGCGATTTAATTCGCCAAAAATCTGGTCATCACGTCTTATTTATTGTTGAAAAAAATGATAATCAAATCACTTATGTTGATTCTTCAGTAAAGGGTAGGGGAGTCCGTTATGGACACTTTGACATCACCGACAAAAATTTTAAATACGACGGTATTTTCAGATTAACTCAATAAATTTATCTTTTCTCCCAGCGATCTTTATCCCTTTCCTTATATTTATTCATTATTCTGTCAA
>JAQVSW010000008.1 GCA_028700345.1 Candidatus Shapirobacteria bacterium
GGTTACCACTTGGGTTACCACCACTTGTTTTGGTGTTGGTGTCGCTGTTAAAACTGGCTTTAACTGTACGTCAATTTCCTTAACTGGCTTGTACTGAATATCAACCGTCGGTATCGGCGTTGCCGTTGGCATTATTTTTATTTGTCTATCAATCGGCAGGAAATCAACAGCCATTATTTTTGAAACACTGAATAAACAAAAAAGCCCCAAACACAATACTGCATTGATGTATTTCATTAAATATATTTTACCTCTTTTGTCAAATATCTATCAAATTTGCGGTATAATTGGCTGTGATTTTAATTAAAACTCCATCTCAAATTGAGGGCATTCGGGCTTCGTCAAAACTCGCCGCCACTACTCTAAATTACACCGCTTCTTTCATCAAAGTCGGTATCTCAACCGAGGAACTAAACAAGATTGCTCATAACTACATTATTTCTCACGGTGCCATTCCTGCTCCTCTAAATTATGGTGGTTATCCTAAAAGTATTTGCACCTCTATAAATAATGTTGTTTGTCATGGCATTCCCTCAAAAAAGGAAATATTAAAAGAAGGTGATATTGTCAACATCGACATTACCACAATTCTAAATGGTTACTTTGGCGATACCTCAGCCTCTTACCCTGTAGGCAAAATTAGCCAAGAAGCTCAGCTTTTAATTGAGCGGACAAAAAAATCCATGGAATTGGCTATAAAATCAGTTAAGGCCGGCAAATATCTCAACGAGTGTGTTGGTAGAGTTATCGAGAATTACATTTCTCCTTTTGGATATTCTGTCGTTCGAGATCTCGGCGGTCACGGCGTTGGAATTAAGTTTCACGAAGATCCTTTCGTCTTTCATCACAACACTCCTGAGAATCATATTATGTTAAAAGCGGGGATGATTTTTACCATTGAACCAATGATTAACGCTTCTGAAAATTGGCACGTTATTCAAGATAAATATGATGGCTGGACGATTCGGACGCAAGACGGCTCTCTCTCGACTCAGTTTGAGCACACTATTTTAGTTACTAATTCCGGGGCGGAGATTCTAACTAAAATATGATTCTTCTCGATGGCAAGTCTTTATCTGAAAAAATTCTTTCCGACTTAAAATTGAAGATTGAAGATTGTAAATATAAAATTAATTTAGACATCGTTTTAGTCGGGGATAATCCCTCATCACTTAAATATATTGCCCTTAAACAAAAAAGAGCCAGCGAGGTGGGTATTGGCGGTCAACTATATCATTTTCCTGATACTATTTCTCAAAATGAGCTTTTAGAGTTGTTCAATAAGTTAAATATAGATCCTGGTACAACCGGTTATTTCATCCAGTTACCAATCCCAAATATACGGCAAATATCATTACTATTGAACAATATAAATATACACAAAGATGCCGATGGTTTAAACCCTAATTCTGATGTTACTCCTGCGGTTGTCAGAGGTATTATTTCTCTTTTGAAACACTATCAAATTTCTTTCGATCATAAAAACATTGTTATTATTAATGACTCAAATTTGATTGGCCAGCCTTTAAAAAAATATTTTTCAAAATTTACTTCGCAAATATTTTTACTTAATGATCAGACATTTGAATTAAGTTCGATTACAAAAAAAGCCGATATTTTAATCTCTGCTACCGGAGTCAAAAATTTAATTACAGCTGATATGGTAAAAGAAAAATCAGTAGTGATTGATGTGGCAAATGGCGATGTTGATTTTAATTCTGTTTCCAAAAATGCCTCTTTTATCACTCCCACTTTTGGTGGTGTTGGCCCCATGACCGTCGCCTCTCTTCTTCAAAACACCTACGATCTGGCAACTAAATATTAAATTACTGTCCTGTTCCTCTTCTGTACACTGCCGCCCAGGGGACATAGCTGCTAGTAAAAGTTTTTTTATGAATTATTTCTCCATTTCTCGTGACAGTCCAGTCAAAAGCTGTTTTCAGTCCAGGTACGGCGCTTTCATCTTTGACTACTTTTCCAAGTGGTAGGGTAGGATCATCTATCCATACTTCTGGAGGCGCTGGAGCCGCTCCCCACTGCTTATAATTATCAATTACCGTCTTTCTCCCGTCTGAAGTACCGTAAATTTCATAAGTTAACTTTTTGTTTATACCATCGTAATAACTTTGAATTAAGAGATGATGACTAGTGTCGTTGATAAAGGCTAGGTCTGGTTTAGGGATAAAGACAGTCGCGTCAAAACCCGGCTTGGTGTCTTCTTCATAATAGCTCACTCGATAAGCATGAGGTTGACGCTCGGTAATACTTACTCCAGCATCGAGCATGGCTCTAAACAAAGTTGTTGAAACTTGGCAAACCCCTCCTCCCACATCGAGTACCGTTCTCCCTTGTCTGATAATATATGCCTTTTTATAGCCATTATCGAGACTAACTTCTCCCAGAGATTTAATAAAAGAAAAAGTTTCTCCTGGAGCGACTAAAATTCGATTCACAATCGAAGCCCCCTTTTCTACATTCCAATTTCTAATCTCGCTACTATGTTTAAAACTGGAAGTCCCTCTCCCCAGTAATTCTTTAATCCCGAGATTATTTACATCTGAATTATTTATTTTTGGCTGAACTTTTAAAAGCGGCAATTCGCCAACAATATTTTTTTCAGTTAAATTTTTCCAGTTTAAAAAATCACGGCATATTTCCGTTTTCATTTTTTCACTATCTATTGAATAGCCTTCTTTAGCTGGCAGAAAATCTATTACTTTTCCATTTTCAAACTTAAAAACCGCATCCTGCGCTTCTTTTTTTAAACTAAGACTCAGGTTATCGACATATTCACTTACTTTTTGTGCTTGACAGCCGCCTCCAAAACTAATCCAGTTTACAAGGACCTTATCATCAATTTCAGTACTCACCTCATTATCCTTAAAAGTTACTGATTTTCCGATATAACTTTTTGCTATTTCTAGCGCTTTTTCTTTGTCGCTATCGCTTGGTATTTCTCCAATTATTTCCACCGGTATTTGGGTTTCACCTTTTATTTCATATTTTTTCAATCTAGTAATGATCATTTCTTTAAACAATTCTTGCTTTGTAGTTTGCCCCAACTCTCCGTCAACTATTTCAACATTTTTATTTAATATTATTTCTGCGGGAATAAAAGGCTTATCTATTTGTGAAGCTATTTCGGCAATTGTTTTATTTAACTCTTCCTCATCAAAATCAATTTCCAGCTCAAAATCTTTGCTTTCATAAAAAGCTTTAATATATTTTCCCAAACCTTGTTTCAGACGACGAAAAAGTAAATTAGAAGCAGTTTCGTCAGTATTAATTTTGGCTGAAATAGAGGCCAAATTAACAACAAAAACTCTTTCTTCATCTCTAAATATCAACTCTCCCTCCATGGGAAATTCCAATTCCAAATTGTTCATTATTTCTTTTTTACTTAAAAGAGAATAATTTTTGCCCAGTACTGTCGTCTCTTTACCTGTTTTTCCAAATCCAAAACCAAGAGGTGCTAGAAAGCTAGCCAGGATTAAAAACAAAACACTAATAATAATTAACATTTTGTTTTTCATTTCTTATCCATTGCTTTATTAGCCAAAGCGTCAGATTTAAAATTATATTCTCGTCTAATTTCCTTAAAAATAATTTTTTTATTAATACACAAATCTTGCGCAATCAGCCATAGTTTTTTTAAATTATTTGCTTTTACTTTGTATTTTCCTTGCATTTGTCTAACTAAAAGTTGAGAGTCTGAATTTACCTCAATTTCTGCTTCTTTTGCATTCCTGTTAATCCAATCTAAAGCTCCAATTAAACCTAAATATTCAGCTTCATTATTAGTTTTTACTCCCAAAAATTTTGCCTCTTCAAAGAGAATATTGTTATTTTCATCTTCGATATAAACTCCATACCCAGCAATTCCGGGGTTACCCCTGGCCCCACCATCAGTAAAAACTTTCAATTTCATATCATTATCATAACAAAAAGTTGATAACACTCCCATTTTTCTCTTTTTGCTGGTTATAATAGTATTGTGGAACCACAAGATTTTAAGTCACCTCTACCGCCGCGCCGAATCAGTGTTGTCGAAGAGCCAAGTACAGTTACCCCTCCCGCAGCTTCTGTCAGTAAAGAAGAGGCTCCAGAAATTATTACCACTCGCCAGACTCTTGCTCCAGCAAAAAAGTCATTTATACCCTACCTTATAGGTATTTTTGTTATTGCTTTACTTGCCTTATTGGCTTTTAAATTTATTATTCCTTATTTTAAAAATAAAAATTCCCAGCCCATTACTCTAACTTATTGGGGGCTCTGGGAAGAAGTCAGTGTTCTTCAAGGAATAATTTCTGAATTTGAAAGTAAAAATCCCAATATCAAAATTAATTACATCAAAAATAATAAGACTGATTATCGAAGCCGCTTATCTGGACGATTAGCCAAGGATCCTGAGACTGAGGAGGTACCTGATATTTTTCGAATTCATTCTTCTTGGTTACCCATGTTTAAGGGTAGTATTTCACCAGTTCCCAGTGCCACTCTTACGGCTCTTAATTTTGAGCAAGATTTTTATCCGGTCTACAAAAAAGATCTTAAAATAGATAATTCATATTACGCCATTCCTCTAATGTACGACGCCATAGTTCTTTTTTATAACAAAGATTTAATTCAAAAAGGGGGCGTTGAATTGCCCAAAACTTGGTGGGACTTAAAGACGGCCGCCTCTAAACTGACTGTCAGAAATCAAAATGGAAATATTGAAATTGCTGGTGTGGCCATGGGTTTGACTGAAAATGTTGATCACTGGAGTGATATCCTTGGCCTTTTGTTAAAGCAAAATGGTGCCAATATTTTAAAAAGAGATGAAGAAAATAATACTAAAATTAAAGACGTTCTTTCATATTATATAAATTTTTACAGTGACGAAGATCGGCCTTGGGATGAAAATCAGCCCAGTTCTACTGAGCTCTTTGCCAATGGTAAATTAGCTTTTTATATTGCTCCTTCTTGGCGAGTTTTTAATATTGACGAAATAAACCCTCAGTTGCCTTTTGAAATTACTTCTATTCCTCAATTACCTATAATTGATACCGGCAATCTAACCAATATTCACTGGGCTACCTACTGGGTCGAGGCAGTTAATTCTCAAAGTAAGCATCAAGCTGAGGCCTGGAAATTTTTAGAATTTCTAGCCTCCAAAGAATCACTAGAAAAAATGTATACTGCTGCTTCTGATATTCGCCGCTTCGGTGAAATCTATCCCCGAAAAAGTCTGGGAGAAAATTTGAAAAATAATCCTAAATTAAAACCTTTTATTGAAAGTGCTGAGTCTGATTATGCCGAGTCTGGTTATTTGTCTTCTCGCACCTTTGATGATGGCTTAAATACCGAATTAAGCAAGTATTTTGGCGATGCTATTAACTCTATCGTTAAAAACAATAGTGATCCAGAAACCGTCATGACTACTTTAAATAGTGGTCTTGACCAAATTATCCAAAAATATAAACTTGAATGATTTTATTAAATTTTAAATTATATCCTGAAACATTCGGCGATTCTGCCTTAAAATTATCAACCATTGCCAAGGAGGTTATGAAAAATACTGGGGTTAAAATAATCCCTGTTCTTTCAGCTCTTGACGCAGTTAGGATTCAAGAAAAATTAAAAATTGATGTTTATCTTCAACATGTTGATGTTTATTCGCAGGGTCCCCACACGGGATATATTTCCGCCTTAGCTGCCAAATCTCTTGGAATAAAAGGCGCTTTAATTAATCATTCTGAACATCGTTTAAAACTAGGAACCCTTAAGCAAACATTAAAATCTTGGCCAACTGATTTTGATTCCGTTTTATGTTTACAAAGTTATGGTCAGCTTTTACGCTGGGCTTTAAAATTAAAATCCAAATATATTGCCTATGAACCAAGAGAATTTATCGGTAATCCTAAAATTTCAGTTGCCTCAGCTCGACCCAAACAAATAGTCAACTTCGTCAAAAACTCAAATTCAAATAAAATTTTGGTTGGAGCTGGAATTCATTCAAAAGAAGATGTTGCGACTAGTATAAAATTGGGAGCTTCTGGTATTTTGGTCTCTTCCTCAGTTATTAAATCATCTAACCCCAAAAAAGAATTAATGGCACTCGCCTCTGCTTTTAGTGTATAATTCATAAGTTTATGGCATCAATCGATAATCTTTTAGTTTCACTTTTCGTTGACGAAATCGTTGGCGGTTTTATTGTTACCGTCCCTCCTGGTCACGTTGGCTGCATCTATAGCATTTTTCGTGGAGTCCTAAAAAATGTTTGGTATCCAGGGATGCATTTTAAGGTTCCTATTATTCACCGAGTAAAACTTTTTAATGCCCAGTTAATTGAATATACTATCGCCAAAGACGTCTATCTCAAAGATAACAAAGAAATTATGGGTGATGAATTAATCCACGCGGTTACTGCCGATAATAAATTTGTGGCTGTTGAAGCAACCGTTTTAATTAAATTAGATACTGACAGATTGCCAGAAATATGGCAAAACATTGGTGAAAACTTTGTTTCCAAGGTTGTTCGTCCAGTTACTAGAAGTCGTATTCGTAAAGTACTTACCAACCATAGTCTGGTCAAGTCATTGTCAACTGATCGCAGCTTAATCGAAGATGAAATCAAACAAGAACTCCGTGATTCCTTAACTCAACACGGTCTTTATGTTGAAAATTTCTACTTATCTTCACTTACTCCCATCGATGCCCCCTTTAGTATGGAAGAAATACCCGAATTACCGAGAGAAGCTGAGGATGTAAAAAAAGAACGTCTTATTTCTGGACTCCAGCCAGAGTCAAGCCCCAACCTAAATTCGTCCCCGAATTCTTCAAGGTCTTCAATGCCGCAGTCATAGTTGCTCCACTAGTAATCACATCGTCAACTAAAATCACTTTTTTAGGCATATTTCCCTTAGTTGCTATCTCAAAAACATTAATCATATTTTTCCACTTTTCTTCTCTATTTTTTATTTGAGCCTGATTTTTAATTTTTAATTTTCTAATGATTATATTATTTTTATATTTTAATTTTAAAATTTTTGATAGTTTCTCGGCTAGTATTTCGCTTTGATTAAAACCTCTCCACCTTTGTCTTTGTTGGTGAAGTGGAATAGGCAATAGACAGTATTTTTCTTTTTGCCAGTATTCAACTATATTTGGATAATCTATTTTTAGCTTTCTCGCCATCTTTTGGGCCATTTCTTCGCTTGCATCACTGACAAATCCATATTTAATTTTTTCAATAATATTTTTTATTACCCCATCATATTTATATATTGAAATAATCCCCTCAAACCCATTTTTTTTGATCAATTCCCCATTTTTTATCTTAGTCTCACAAAGACTGCAGAGATACCCTTCTCCCTGGCCGCAGCCAAAACACTTTCTTGGAAATAACCAATCAATTATTAAAGACATATTTAATTGTAAAATACACTATGCTTTTAGTAAAACGTCGAGATGCTTCAAACAATCTTTTAGATTTTCTCATTTGGGCTATTATCAGTCTTTTTGGAGTAAGGTTGTTTTTACAAATTTTTGATAATCCTATTATTGGTCGAGGTAATTGGCACATTGCTCATGTTCTTTGGGGTGGCTTATTTATGCTTATTGGAATTATTATTCTTATTGTATTTTACGGTAAATCATCAATTAGGGTTGCTTCAATATTTGGTGGTATCGGCTGGGGTTTATTTATTGATGAGATTGGTAAATATATCACGAAGGACAATAATTACTGGTTTCGACCCGCCATCGCTTTTATTTATATTTCTTTTATCTTAATATTTTTTCTTTACCGGATTTTAGAAAAGAAAACAAAGATTGCCCCTATCTCATTGTGGCACGAATTATTCGATGATTTTGAAGAAATTATTAATCAAGATCTTGAAATAAAAGAAAAAAAAGCGATTCTAAAAAATATAAATAAAATCGAATCACTGTCTTTAAGCTCCGCAGAAAAAAAGATAATTATGAGTCTCAAAACTCACATCTACTCAATTAAAGCCAAAAAAGATAGAAATAAGTTACATTTTAGAAAATTTATAGCCCTTACTTTTAAAACTACTTATAATCGTCTTTTTAGAAAAAAAATGGTGTTTTACACTTTATTATTTTATAGTCTTTGGTATATCGGCGATAAATTATATGATTTATTTATACTTTTAATAAATCAAGATAAAATTCTTCTCCTCCAAGAATATTATCGTCACTATGATTTTTTTTCTCGGACCGATGTTTTTATGATTAGTTCAAAATTTTTTATTGAAATTATTGTTACTCTTTTTTTAATTCTTGGCTTTTATTATTTTGTTGGCAAAAAAACTATTAGAGGAATTAAATTCTTTCAATGGAGTATGTTAATTAATATCTTTTTGGGAGCTCCAATAAAATTTTATTTTGAGCAGTTTAGTGCCGTCTTTTCTTTAATTTTGTCAATTTTTATTTTTTCTTGGTTAAAAGATTATTATCAAGAAAAATTATTGAAACTCTAGGCTATTTTTGCTATAATCCCTTACTTCGTGGAGATGTAATGAATTGACGGAGTTGTTCTTTAAAAAACTGCAAGCCGACTTTGATTCATGAGTCGAAAAACAGAGTCAAAACAAACATGCCAAAAATACTTTTGGTGTTGATTTAACCAAGGTTGCTCAAAACGTTAATTCGTTTTTTGCTCCCAAGGCCACTGCTTACGCTTTAGCTTAAGCACTCAACCATTGTTTATATTCCTATTCTAAGGGGATTTAAACAGTGTCAATTAAATTAGAATGCTGTTGTTAGGATCTCGATTTTCTAATAATTTAAGAGGGGAGTAATGTCCCCATTAATCGACATTTTAAGAAAATTAATAATTTTTTTCTTAAAAATTAAGTTTAAATTATTTAAGCTTGTAGACGTTTTTTTTAGTCAACTTTCGGACCCCGGGTCACTCTCGGGCATCTCCTCAAAAATTTAATTTCTGACCCCTCTCTTTATCTCTTTTGCCTTTATTTTTTCTCTTTTCTCAAATTTTCTCATCTTTCTCCCGATTCCAATTTCCATTTTAAACCAGATTCCCTGCAAAAAAATTGAAATGGGAATCATCATATATTTTTGATTTCGGTAAGACTGTAGTTTTGCGATTTCTTTGGAGCTTAAAAGTAGTTTTCTTTCTCCACTTTTGTCTATCTCTTGATTTTGACTATATTTATATGGTGCAATTTCGAGGTTTAATACTCTGGGGATACCATCAATTACTTCCACCTTTGCTCCATTAAAATGAACTCCGTTGACTCGTAAGGCCTTGGCATCAGCCCCACTCAATACGATTCCAGCCACCATCTTGTCGCTAAAACTATAGTCAAGTGAATCTTTATTAAAATATTTCATTTTATTTTTATTCGATAAATTTTTCCATCGCTTGCCAGTACCAGTACTGCCCGATTTTGGGTTTCGATCCCGATGTCATTAATAATCGTTTTTCCAAAATTATTTTTACCCAGAATTGTACCATCTTTATGGTAAATATAAATTGTATTATTATCAGCCACAAAGGCCAAAAAATTTACCTCTCCTGTTGTTTTAAGTGATCTTGTTGTTGTTAAATTTGGAATAAAGCTCATTTCGTATTTTATCTCCTCACCACGGCTATAATGATAAATTTTGCCCGATTTTCCCAATACCCAAATATCACCATCAATCGCCATTCCAGTTGCTTCTTCTTTTAAATTTATTCCTTCTTTGAGCCAGTCTATTCCATTTTTACCACTTAGTTTTTCAATTTTTTGATGGTCATTATTTAAGACATAAAACAGACCATTCCAGCCATTTATCTCACCAAGATTATTAATTTCTTTAATTTCTCTTTCTACTAAGTTATTTCTTTTTATTTCATAAATTTTTTTGTGGTCAAATCCATATCTTGAGTTTCCACTTGAGAATATTCCCAGCCATAATTTGATTCGATCATCGCTGACTATTTTTTCAGTTGATTTAAGCTTGATATCAACTGAGTTTACCTGTCCCAAATCATTACTCCATAAATATACTAAATTATCAAACACTGTCATTCCCTTAAATTTCCCTCCTTCGACTATAAGTCCTGTGTCATAAACAATTTCATAATCAATACTTTCTTCTCCTAGCCCTTTTTTAATTTCCTCTATTTCTTTTTTTAGTTCTTCAAGTTCTTCATTATATTTTTTATCAACAACTTTGATTTCACTGATTATTGATTCGGCTTCTTTTGCCAACTGCAAAGCTGTTTCTATATTTATCATTTTTACTCCTTCAATTTCCGTTTTTATTTTACTTATTTGATTTTTCGTCTCTTCGATTATATTTTTTTGTTCGTTTTGAGTTCTTTTTTGATAACCCAAAATTGTTCCCGTAATCAAGAGACCCAGGACAATAAACCCTAAAACAAAATTAGTTTTATTATTATTTTTTTCTAAAGATTGGCTATTTTCTTTGATAAAAATATTAGTTTTATTTTTAAATATTTCAATTTTAATTGCTCCTCCTTCGAAATTTTCTCTCTCTCCACGCTCAAATTCATTCTTGGCAATTTCATTAAGCAACCAAATTTCGTCACCTTCTTTTATTTCGCCGCTATTTCCATCTCTAAGTTTGGCCAATATCTCTCCTCGTTTTATCAGCACTTCTCCATTCCCAGTGATTTTTACCGTTATTTTCTCTCTATTAAATTGAAGCTCAATTATTTCGGAGCTATTTTTTAGACCAATTTTATTTTTTAATCTTATTTCATCCCAGCCCTCTTCTTGAGCTTTTAGTCCGATAAGTCTACTTAACCTATATTCCATTAAAAAATGATACTACAGAATCGTCAAAGCCAAAAACATCAATATAATTGCCCCAAGTAAATGTAAATAAGAAACCGTAATTAAAATGTTATTAAACTTATCTTTAACATTTTTAGACATTGTATTTACTTGTTTTACTACCACTAGGGCAAAAATTAAGTAAAGTATTGACCCAGTTGTTCCCAATATTTTTTCTATTAAGTGAAAAAAACCACCCAGATCACCTAGCATTAGTTTCTTCCTCCTTTGTCAATTTCTTTTTTCTCTCTAAGAAATTGCAGTATTTTAATTATTTTTTCTGGATGCGGGACTTTTTCAAAGGTAATATATGAGACCTCGGCCGCTGTTTGAATATGAATTGTGCCGTAATTAAACATGGTTTGCCCAAGGCCACTAACTCGAGAAGTAACATCCTGAATCATCGACAATTTGGCTTCAGAAAATTTTTTATCAAGCAGGTTATTAAAATCAATATCAATTACTCTTTTATCGGTAATAATAAAAACATCAAAATACCAAGATAAAAAATTTTCAAAAATAATGGCAAAAGTTAATAAATACCAGACTAAGGTTCCCAGTCCAATGTATTTCATGGGAATACTATTAATAATCGGTATAAATTTTATAAAACCAGGTGCCAGTAACATTAAAATAGAAATCAGTATCCAAGAGAGATTCGTAAACCAATGAGGTCTGGCTACTAGTAGTATTTCTTCTTGAGTATCTCTTTCTTCAAAGCTAAAGACATCAGGATTTACTAAAACTGACGACAAAGAATGTTTCGTATGTCCCACAATTTCGTATATTTTTTCTTTTAGGGTTTTTGTTTTTGAGGTGTTTGTTTGTATTTCTGCTTTCTCGTTTTCTGTTTCTTCTTTTTTCACTTCAATTACGTCATCTGGGGCTACCTTATCCAAATCTATCGATCTTGTCATTAGTTTATTTTAACATCTGATTCGCCCCAGTTAAATCAGCGATATTTTTTGCTAAAAATTTTGCCACTCCTCTTTTGGGTAGATGTAAAAATAGATGTTTTGTTTTTAGATTTCTTTTATTAATTATTAGCTGAGTTTCAAAAGCAATCCAGTTGCCATTATAAGTCCCCATATTTTCGGTTATTTCAAATACACTCGGTTCATACATTTCTATTTCTGGTAAATTTAGTTCTATTTTTATGGGTGCCAGGGGATAAATTGATTTCTTCCCGTAAACATTTCGTGCTATTGTTTCGATTCTTATTTTTTCTCCTTCACCCCAAAAATCTCCTAGGCCTATTATCAAAGAATACTTATCGTTTCGAATATATTTATTGGCAAAAGATCTCGGATGACCAAAAATTACCTGGTAATTTATCTGGAGACTTTGGGGTAAATATCTTTGAAGTTCGCTGTAGGTCCGCCTCGATACATTTGTTCCCCACTGATTACTAAAAGCATAAATTAAAATCATCTTTTTTCCACGTTGTACAAAGGACCAACGATAGAAATATTGGCTGGTGCCCTGATATTAAAGAGACTTTTAAAAGTTGAGCCGTTAAGGGACACTTGTCCCGCATCACCAGAAAAAGAAAGAGTATTCGTTCGCCCCTCTGATTTATTCCAATCAGTTACCGAGGCTGAGCTGATTGAATTAAAGGGTGTTCCCCCTCGATTTTTTAGTTCTAATTTAACCTTATCTGGGTTCCACGTATCAGTGCAGCCTGAGGAATTATCTTTAAAGCAAAGATGGTTTTGGATTGAACTATCTTTTTGATAAAGTAGGACAACATTAACAATATCGGCTACTTCAGCTGGTTTGAGCCAGGCTGTTTTATTATATTCGCTTCTATATCCTTGAGCAGAGTAAAAACAAGGAGATTCTCGGTCATAGGCTTTAGCAAACAAATCGTCAAAGGAATTAATCTCACCATTTGTATCCCGTAGTCTTTTTGTCCAAGCAGTTGCTCCTCCCCAGACATCTGCCGAAGTAAAGGTATAGCCGCCGGCTGTGGAAGCAAACCAGGCTTTAATTGGCTGACCTCCACTGGTAATTACTTTACCTCTTGTGGCATTAACCGCGGAAATCCAGCGCTCATTATTTAATTCTTTTTTTACCACCTGATCTGCTTGACTTGGAGCCAGCCAGCCTTTTTCACTATATACCCGAAGAGCGTATGATCTGGCTGCCATTGCCTGAGCCTGAAGGGCAGCTTCAGGCCAGCTGGTTGGCATTTCATATAAATGCTTTAAATATTCCTCAATATTCATTGACTCATTGTTAAAGCTTTGACCAAATTCGTTCTTGCCATTAACTTTTACAGTTTCTCCTTCTTTTCCGCCACTAATTTCTATATTTTGATAATAAGCTCTGACAATATCCTCAGCCGATTGGCCCGCCTTAGCCCTCCCCAAGGCTCCGTATTGATTTAAACCGACATGGTGGGGGATACCAAAGGTAAAAAAGGCAAAGCCGCTTCCAAAACCGGGATCAAGATTGCGATCGTCAACACAAGAAATTCCTCCAGAACCCACACTTTTTGGCAAATTTAAGGCTGCAATTCTTTGAGCCTCTAAATTAATTAAATCCTGATTTAATTTAGCCTTATATGTTTCGGCTTTTTTAATTTCCCCACTCAAAAATCCAAATCTGTCTTCCATTGATTTTTTCAGTGTCGCTAATTTTACTTTTTGCACCTCTAAATCTTTCTTGTTTTTATTTAAAATCTCAATTTCTGTCGAATAGCTACTAATGACATTTTTATCCTGAGAAATTATTGATTGAAACCAGGTGTATTGTTGTAAAATATTTTCGCTACTTTGAGAAGAAAAAAACATTAAAAGGGGTGAAAATTTTTTCGAATCAATATAATATTTCCTGACTCTTTGAGACATTAAAATTTTTTGAAGCTCAAGATCGGCTTCTTTGTCAATTAGTTTTTTCCCAAGCTCACCAACTTGATATTCAATTCCGCTAATTTGTTTTTTAGCGCTGGCAATTTTTGCTTGTAATCCCGTAGATTCTTTTCTCAACGGTGCAATTGCGCCTTCAAGTTCCTTTATTTGTTTTGTTACCAGTGCAATACACGGTGTTGGATCATTCGAATTATTTTTCATGCAATCATCAACTGCATCAGCATACACTTTTCCCTTTTTTACCATTAAAAAACACAATCCTAAAAAAACAAATACTAATATTATTTTAAGCCTTTCTTTCACTCTTTCATTCTACCATTTGCTATACTTCTTCCATGAAGGGTGTTAAGTATTTTTTTACTGTTGCTTTATTTTTATTTTTCTTTTTTGCCAATTTTAAAATTGTTTTTGCTGAAAATTGTGTTTGTGATGGTTATCGGAGAGTTACAACCGATAATTGTGATTCGGGAAAATATGCTATATGTGGCGGTCAGGGTTCAAACATCGTTTGTTCTTGTCATGCCAACTTACCTACCACAGTACCAGTAAATAGTCTTGGTCAAAACAATTTATGTATTGACGGGGTTAGCGTCGATACTGCTCTTGGCTGTATTCCCGTCAAAATGGATAAATTTATTGCCTGGCTTTTGCCGATATTGTTTAGCATTAGTGGTGGCATTGCTTTTTTACTCATGGTTTATGGTTTTATTTTAATTACGACTAGCAACGGTGATCCCAAGGCTATTCAGGGCGCTCGGGAAACTATCACCTCCGCTATAATAGGGTTATTAATTTCCATTTTTGCTATTTTTATTCTTCGCTTAATTGCAGTAGATATCTTAAAAATTCCAGGAATATCTTAATAAATATGGCATATGTAAATGAGGCTGTTTTACCCACTTATCCAGCTGAAGTATTTAACACTGGTAAACCGGGTATTATCAATGTCAATTCATCTAATATTGGTGATATTATCACGGCTCTGTTTCCCTATATTTTTGGTTTAGCTGGTTTAGCTCTTTTTGTAATTTTAATTTGGGGTGGCATCACCCTAATGACTGCTGCCGGTGATCCGGCTAAATCTAAATCCGGCTACGGCAAGATTTCTGCCGGTCTTATTGGTTTTCTAATTATTTTTGTTTCTTATTTCGTCGCTCAAATTGTTGAAGTTATTCTTGGTGTTAAAATTCTCTAGGTTCTAAAATCTGGTTTCTCATCTCTATTTTCCCATTCTTCTCTCTCTTTCTTGATACCAAATTATCACTTTTTCCATTTCCTTGGGGGTAAAATCTGGCCACAAGATATCAGTAAAATACAATTCGGCGTAGGACATTTGCCAAAGTAAAAAATTACTAAGTCTAAATTCTCCTCCTGGTCTGATAATCAAATCTGGATCAGGTTGATTTTTAGTATATAAATAATCAGAAACTAATTTTTCATTTATTTTACTAACTGGAATATTTTCTTTAACAATCTTTTTAATCGCATTTACTATTTCATCTCTGCCTCCATAATTTAAAGCTACATTAAACTGTAATTTTTCCTCAACTACTGTCATTTTAATAATTTTTTTTATGGCTTTTTTAACTTTAAAAGGAAAGGCCTGAAAATTTCCCAAGACAAAAAATTTTATCCCCGACTTCTTATACTCTTCAGCCTTATCTCTTACTATTTTGATTAATAAATTAAAAATTCCCTTTACTTCTTTGGCACTTCTTTTTCGCCAATTTTCTGTTGATAGGGCATAAACAGTTAAGTTTTTTATCCCTATCTCGCGGCAATAGTCAACAATCTTTTCTAAATTCTTTGATCCCTCTTCATGACCTTTACCATCAGGGAGATTATTTTTTCTGGCCCATCTCCGATTGCCATCCATGATTATGGCTATATGTTTAGGTAGATTATTTTGATCGATTTTTTTATTTGTCATATTGGTTAAGTCGAATTATATCCTAAAAGTATTCCATAAAAAATCCCCCAGAGTGGGGGATTTTTGATATCAGCTTCATTATTAGCCAAATTGTTAGTACCAGAAAGGTTTTGAGTAGATCCGTCTTATCAACGGACCAAAACCTCAAAGGAGGTGATCCATCCGCACCTTCCAGTACGGATACCTTGTTACGACTTAACCCTCATCGCTGGATTTACCTTAGTCCCGATAAATCGGAATATTGGGTACCCCCAACTTTGCTGATTTGACGGGCAGTGTGTGCAAGAGGCGAGAACGTATTCACCGCACGCTGCTGATGTGCGATTACTACCAATTCCGGGTTCATGCAGGCGAGTTTCAGCCTGCAATCCCAACTGAGGGCTAGTTTAGGGATTAGCTCCACCTTGCGGTCTTGCAACCCTCTGTTATAGCCCATTGTAGGATGTGTGTAGCCCTGGATATAAGCATCATGATGACTTGACGTCGTCCCCTCCTTCCTCCTAACAAAATAATGCTAGGCAGTCTTCTGTGACACAATAACACAGAACGGGGGTTGCGCTCGTTACCTCACTTAAGAGAACAACTCACGTCACGAGCTGACGACAGCCATGCAACAGCTGTGTACCACCCTCAAAGGATGTCCCGATTTCTCGGGATTTGCAGGTACATTTCAAACCCAGGTAAGGTTCATCGCTTTGTATCGAATTGAACCACATGCTCCACTGGTTGTGCGCCTCCCCGCCAATTCGTTTGAGTTTCGGCCTTGCGGCTATACTCCCCAGGCGATCCGTTTAACGCGTTTGCTAACATCCCCCCCTAATAAATTAAGGAAGAACTAACGGACAATGTTTACGGCTAGGACTACTCAGGTCTCTAATCTGATTTGCTACCCTAGCTTTCGTCTCTGAACGTCAGTATGTACCTAGTTACCCGCCTTCGCGCTTGGTGTTCTTTTTGGTATCCACGGATTTAACCCCTACACCAAAAATTCCAGTAACCCCGATACCACTCTAGCCTTTTAGTATCTTGCCCCTTTCTCCGATTGAGTCGGAGTCTTTGAAACAAGACTTAAAAAACCGTCTACAGACCCTTTACGCCCAATAAATCCGAGTAACGCTCGTAGCCTACGTATTACCGCGACTGCTGGCACGTAGTTAGTAGCTACTTATTCTAGTGGCCTTCATGGCCGCTAAAAAGGAGTTTACAACCCTAGGGTCTTCATCCTCCACGCGGTGTCGCTGCGTCAGACTTTCGTCCATTGCGCAAAATTCCTAACTGCTGCCACCCGTAGGTGTATGGGCCGTGTCTCAGTCCCATTGTGCCGGACTCTCCGCTAAGAGCCGGTAACCGTCATCGCCTTGGTAAGCCGTTACCTCACCAACTAGCTGGTAGTAAATAGGCCGTTTTCGTAGTGACTTGCGTCTTTCACCCGTAGGCGTATGGGAAATTACCCCCTCTTTCGAGGGGCTATGTCCCGCTTCGAAGTACGTTCCTATTTTATACTCACCCGTTTGCCACTGAACTGGCGATCTTCACTAAAGAGAAGAGAACCTCCTTAGTGAAGACCACAAATCCCGTTCGACTTGCATGTCTTAGGCACACCGCCAGCGTTCACCCTGAGCCACGATCAAACTCTTAGTACAAAAATTGAAAATGAAATACCGAAATATATCGGTGTCACTTTCTGGTACTAACGAAATGGCTAAAAAATGAAGCTGATATGTTAAAGAAC
>JAQVSW010000060.1 GCA_028700345.1 Candidatus Shapirobacteria bacterium
AAAATTCTTACTAATAATTAATTACCTTCATGACTATTCAACATGTAAATTCTTTTTTTGTATCCATTCAGCTGATTGCGGTTTTATTACCAATACATCGATAGGGCCACCAACCGTTTTAGCTCTAGGCATAAAACGCATTGAATCTATTGTTGTTGCTATCGCATAAACGGAAAAATCGATAGCGTCTTGCAATGTAAAAAATTGAAACGGGATTGAATATGTGGATAATTGTTGATAAATTTCGCCATTTTTCAGAAATACAGGATTTACAAGTCTTGTTAATATATCCGTTTCTCCATTCCAGGCAGCTCCTTGCTCACCGAAAACTCCTGGCAAATTTACTCTAGTAATAGAGGCGGCTTGTATATCTACTACATAAACATGTTGTATAAATTTTTCTTGCTCTTTTTTATATCCTCCAACATGAAATATTGTCGCTGGGCTTACTGGTAGTGCTCGAAAATAATTAAGTAATAATGTCGGCACCTGATCAACTTCAATTGCTGTTGGTTGCCCTTGTAAATTTTCTGCAATAAAGGACTCGATAAACCCAGCTATCGGAACTCCATTAATATCAGCAGCTCCGCAAGTCGAAATACCTATATTATTTGGTGCGAGGAAAGTTTTATTATTGGTATCAGATTGAGATACTGCTAATTGTTGTACAATTTGTGCCCCAGGTTGTCCTTGATTAGAATTAAGAGTTAATCGGCTATCGCTAGACATAACCATCCCTTCACGGACAAACATCGTTACTATTAATGACATAAATTTTATAAATTATTTTTTTTAATATTATACAATTCTATTTTTCTATTACGTCAGTATATCTAAAATCAGAATATTTTAATTTAGTTTTACCGGCTAAATCTTTTCTCATGGCCAAAATTATATCTCCGATTACTTTTTTACCATTTTCTAAATTAGGCGTTTCGCCTCGTTCTGATATTAGTAAATCTACCAAGTTATTAATGGCTAAAATCACTTCATCAGAAGAATAGAGCCATGATCTGTATTGCTCTTCGAAAAATTTTTTCTTTAATTCTCCGGAAGTCGTTTGGCCGACAAATCCCTGTAATAAAATTAATAGATTTGAATATTTTTCTTCTTTAAATTTAATCATTGCCTCCGTCTTTTTGGTTTTTGTTGTAAAAAAATAGGTCAACCAAGAGCCGAGAAGTAATGAAAATATAGGGAAAATTATCAGAAACCAGTCTTTTGTTTCCATAGAATTATTTATTGCTTTCTTTTAAATCTTTCCAAGAATATTGAATGACTTTACCGTTTTTACCTACGGCAAAAACGTAAAGTAATAATTTCTTCGCTACTTGCCAGGGTAATCGACGTAAAGCAATTTTTGCGCTAGATTCTGGTAAGGCCAATCCGTAATAATATCTCGTTGATTTATCCGTTTTCATTCTTGTGATAATTTGTCCAAGTGAATAGACAAAAGCAACTTCGTCAGCCTGCTTAATTTTTCCTTCGCCTTTAGCTTCAATGAAAAAGTAGCGAGAATATTTTTGATGTTTTGCCTTAATATCAACACCCTTATCTCTTAATCCACCAAATTGAAAATAGCCCCAACCATTAGCGGATAACCACTTTATGACAGAATTTTTAACAAAATCTTCTGACAATATTTTATCTATTTTTAATTTATTTTTTAACATAATCTTTAGTAAAATATAGAGTATTTATACCATATTATGACTCTAAAGACAACATTCCAGTTATTGGATATTTATGGTATAATTTTTTTGTATGACACAACAAACTCAAAAACAACTAGGTGCTTTTTATACGCCCATACATACAGTTGAATATATGGTCGGGAAATTGTCCAGTTTTGATAAAAGCAGTAAATTATTAGAACCAAGCGGTGGCGATGGCGCCTTTGTTTCTGTAGTTTTAAAAAATAAATTATTAAAAAATGATCAGATAACCGTTTGGGATATTAATCCAGAAGTTAAAAAAAAATTAAATGAATTTGGTGTAAAGAATATTGCTATTAAGGATACCCTTTTAAATACTAATTTTGCCAATGATTCTCTTTTTGGTTGTGAGCAATTTTCTCATATTGTTGGCAATCCCCCATACTTAAATAAGCAGAGTGATTACATTAAGAAAAATAAGCATAAATTAGGAGATATTTTTAGTGAAATCGGAGCTAATGATACTTATGCAATGTTTCTGTATTTAGGGTGTAGATTACTAAAAGAAAATGGCCAACTTTGTTTTATTGTAAGCGACACTTATTTGACTCTAGGTATACATAAAAAGTTAAGAAAATTTTTATTGAAGAATTATACAATCAATGAGATAACCTTATGTTCAAAAAAACTTTTTAAAGATAGTGGAGCACTAGTTAATACCAGTATTATTTTTATAACTAATAAAAAGGCGACTGAAGAACATGCCGTTATTTTTAATGATTGTAGAGAAAATGATGTAGATGACTATAATGGTAAAAAATATAAAACCATTCAAAAAAATATTCTGTTTTATCCGGATCATGTTTTTGATTTTAATGGAGGAGCTAAGTTATTGGGAAAAATCAATGAGTTTAAAAAAATGGTCGATTATTTAGATGGTGGTCTAGGAATGCATACGACAGATAATCATAAATTTTTAGCTATTGCTGATTATAATGGTATTCAGTATGCTAAAAACAATGGCATAAAAGAATGGATTAATATTAAAAATATTGATGGTAAAAAATGGAAATTTTATCACAAAAAGGGCGGTAATAATAAATATTATTTACCTGCTGAGTATGCTATAAAATGGGACAAGGAATCAGTGTCTAACTATAAAATGCCTAGTCATTATAATCTTAATGACGACAGACAAGGGTTTATTATTTCAGGTATTTGTTCTAACTTAACATCCCGATTATCAACAGTCGGAGCTCTTTGGGAGAGTAATAAAGCAATGTGTTTTTTCCCAAAAAACCCAAAAAAGTATCCGCCAGAATTTTTTGTTGGAGTTTTAAATAGTGATGTTTATAATAAAATGGTTAAGTTATTAAATCACACTAACTCTATTCAAATTAGGGATATTAAAAAGTTGCCGATGCCAAATTTTACTGACAAGGATATTAAAGCTATTGTTGAAATTTCAAAAAATATAATAAAAAATTTAAAGCATGACTTTAACTACAATTTTAATAAAGATCAAGAACAGATTAATAAAATTGTTGAAGCCTATTTTAACTAATATGAAAAAAGGTAATAAAGAAAAATCAAATCGAGCACAAGCAGATTATTTTGAATTGTTGGTTTGTCAGTATATTTGCCATCTTTATAAAATAACTTTTTCTTATAGCGAAGATTTAGCTAAACTATCTAATAAAATTTTGGACAAGGAGGATGGTGGAGAAAGAATGAAATTGCAAAATAATAATTTTATAAAAATTCAACCAGAGATTGAAAAGATATTGGATGACGAAATAAGTAGAAAGGGCAAAATTATAAATGTTATTTGGACTGGTCGTCATTTTGTTATTGAACAATCCACATCAGATGTTGACGCCGAGCATTTAAATAATAAAAAAACTAGATTTTCTATAAAATCAATTGCTAAGTCTGGGACAGGAACGCTAAAAAATCTTGGTTTAGGAAAATTGGAAAAATGGTTTGATTTTAGTTTTAAGGATCAAACCGATAAAATGTGGTGGGACCTTCAAGGTTATATTTTCCAGAAAACAGGCAAAGATACTCCAAAAAGAGGAGAGTTGAAAAAGATAGCTCAAAAGAATAAAAAAATTTTAGAATGGGCTAAGAAAAGTGGAAAAGTTTTTCAGGCAAGACTAAATAGTGTTTGTTTAGAAAAATTTAATTCTTTACCACCAAAACAAAAAAGAGAATTTTTAAATTTTATTACTGATTGTCACGATGAAGATTTGTATGTAGTCATCGTGAATGATTCTGGAGTGGCTATTTATAAGCCAGTCGATAAGACTGCTAAATTGCGAGATAGAATAATTGCTAAAAAAGAAAATGGTTCCGATGCTGGTTATACTATTTATATTAATAAAATTCCAACTTATAGAGTCCAAACTAATAATACTAATGGAATTGGAATTAGTGCTTTTTGCCAGAGAATATTTTTAATTTAGTAGTAATTCAATTTGTTAAAATTACTAATAAAAATGCCATTGATTTTTCCCTCAAAGTCTGCTATAATACTCTCATAAACTTATAAAATTAATAAATAATCTATAAGCAGGGAGACGAACCTAGCTAAGGCTAGTCAGATTATGGACATATATATAAAAATAGCTGTCTTCAAATAAAATAATAAATATAAGCAAAGTCTAAATCTTTGCCAA
>JAQVSW010000061.1 GCA_028700345.1 Candidatus Shapirobacteria bacterium
ATTTATTATTCCCCTTCTCATTTTTTGAAAATCGCCAGAGTTAATATAGTCTCTCCCCCCTTTCACCACCGCTGTTCCCACTACCAGTAAAATAAATAGTGGAATTATTATCGCCAAAAGTGCTGGGAGTACCACCAAAAACTTTACCCATTTATTCCATTTCATCCAGACAAACATCAAAATTAATCCCACCGGGTAGGCCATTACCAGCAAAAACACCGTAATTAGCGTTTTGACATCATATCGCAAATATGTACTTTCTTCTTTAACTTCTATCTCTTTTCTTAATACGATTTTTTTCTTTTCCATAATCAATTATATCAAACCCCCCAAAAGTCCCTCTTGTTAAAGAGGGATTTAGGGAGATTGGTTTTATTTATATATCACCTTACTCTTATCAGTATTGACAAGACCCAGCGATATTTTTCTCTTTGGCACATCAATTGATTCAATATAGACATCAACTTTTTCGCCATCTTTGAGAACTACTCCAGCCAGCTTTGAAATATGAATCAGGCCCTCAATTCCCGCCTCGAGTCGAACGAGTGCTCCGAAATTGGCAATTTTGACAATTTCCCCATCAAACTCTTTATCTTTAGGATATTTATCCTCTATCTTTGTCCAAGGATCTTCCTGAAGTCTTTTTAGAGAAAATTGGAGTCTCCCTTCAGATTTGTTGACAAGTTTTACTTTTATCTTATCTTTAGGTTTAAACATGCCCGTGACATCGTTTACTTTTTCCCAGGAAATCTCGGAAATATGAACCAGCCCTTCCAGTTTCATCGCTTTTCCCTCATAGCTATCATCAACTTTGACAAAAATCCCAAAAGGCTCGACCCTGACCACTTCAGCTTCAAAAATATCATCAAGTTTTAAATTTTCAATTGCCACTGATTCTTCTCCAACTTTATTTGGTTCAGAGACAAGTCTTTCAGAAAATACCAGTCGGTTTTTAGACTGATCAACTTCAAGAACTTTGGCTTTTATTTTTTTACCCAGTAGTTTTTCCGGATCAATGTCATATTTACTTCCAATTTGAGATCCAGGGATAAAACCAAAAAAGCCAAACGGTGCAATCACTACAATTCCGCCTCGGTTAAGTTCTTTCCCAAAAACTGTCACTTCGCCTTCATTCTTTTCTTTTTCGGTAAAATAATTCCAGCCGTATCCCGAGGCAGCTCCTCTAATCGAGACCAAAATTTGACCTTTATCATTTTCTGGCTGTTTTACCTGAACTTCGATTTCATCGCCAACTTTAAGATCAGCTACATAGTCTTTCACTGATTCAAATTCTTTACCCATGACCACCGCATCAGTTTTTCCGCCAATATCAATAAAAATGGATTTATTTTTTATTGCCGTAATTTTTCCTTTGACATCCTGGCCCTTTTTTAAACCAGCTACCGCTGCTCCTTCCAGTTTTAACAAATCCTCCATGCTCATTGGCCCTGATGTTTTCTTTTTAGAAACTTTCTTTTCTTTTTTCATTTTATTACAAAAAATCCCCGATTTACCGGGGATAAACGGGATTGTCTACCCTAAATAAACCTATAAACGAATTAATTTTTTATAAGACAAAAGATTATAACACAATTACCAATTTATTAAGGGGGTTATCATCAAATTTTAATTTATGTTATTATCTGCTTAATGACAAAAGAGAAAAAATCCGATCAACCACACTACCGTAAACCTGTTATTCTACATTCCGAGCTTAATCCCGACATGGAAATAATCAAAAGAGACCTTCTCCAAACATTAGATGAAAATTTTGAAGAAAAAAAACCCCATCAACTACCAATACGTGAACCAGTTGTTTTAGATTTTGATCCAACTATCCCCATAGAAATAATTAATAGAGTTGTCGAAAATGCTTTAGAAAGACGTTTTAAGGGAAAAAATTACCAAACACCAGTTGACTCTAATGACACAAAAAATCCCCGATTTACCGGGGATAAACGGGATTGTCTACCCTAAATAAACCTATAAACGAATTAATTTTTTATAAGACAAAAGATTATAACACAATTACCAATTTATTAAGGGGGTTATCATCAAATTTTAATTTATGTTATTATCTGCTTAATGACAAAAGAGAAAAAATCCGATCAACCACACTACCGTAAACCTGTTATTCTACATTCCGAGCTTAATCCCGACATGGAAATAATCAAAAGAGACCTTCTCCAAACATTAGATGAAAATTTTGAAGAAAAAAAACCCCATCAACTACCAATACGTGAACCAGTTGTCCTACAATTTAATCCTGATATTGACCCTATTACTATGGATAAGGCTTTGGATGCAGCAGTAGAGAGATATCTAAAAAAAGATAACCAAACACCAATTGACTCTAAAGACACAAAAAATCCCCAAAATGGGGACAAATAATTTCTCCTACCTTTTTTTAATTTCAATCTATTGAATTAATTATCTCTCTTTTTTTATAGTCCCTCTGCTCAGCAGTAAGCTGATCCACGTGAGTGGAAAAGAGGGATTTAGGGAGATTGGATTTACTTTCTCAGTCCCGGCCGCGACCTATCTTCAAGATCCCTTGCGGGAAGACTATTGTCAGCGCTGAGGCGTTTCACTTCTCTGTTCGGAATGGGAAAAGGTGGAGCCACCTCGCTCTCACGACCGAGACTCAAAAAGCAAATCAGTTTTTTAGACTTTAGATTTTAGATTTTTTTCTAAATATCTAATTACTAATTATCTATTTATCTTAATTTTCTCTTGGCCTCTAAATTGAGTTGCCTATTCAGCTTCTAACCCCGAAGTACATCGGGACTAAAAGCTGTTGATATTAAAGAATTTCTTCGATCTTTCCACTGCTTAGCTTAAATCCTTACGGATCTTCCACATGCAGAGTATTAACCGGTAGTCTCCCGGCGATCTCTCTCCCGATTGCTCGGGATACGTTTCCTTATCTCGGGGTCAGTTTCCTGCTTGAGATGCTTTCAGCAGTTATCTAATAAGAACGTAGCTACCCAGCAATGCGCCTGACGGCACAACTGGCACACCAGCGGTTCCCTCGTCTAGGTCCTCTCGTACTGTAGACGAATTCCCTCAAGAAACGAACGATTACATCGGATAGAGACCGAGCTGTCTCGCGACGCTCTGAACCCATCTAACGCAGCGCTTTAATGGGCGAACAGACCAACCCTTGGCCCCTTCTTCAGGGCCAGGATGCGCCAAGACGACATCGAGGTGCCGAACCGCATCGTCAATATGAACTATCGGATGCGACCAGCCTGTTATCCCCAGAGTAGCTTTTATCCAGTAAGCCCGTGCCTATACCAAATAGGTCACGAGGATCACTAAAACCGTCTTTCGACCCTGTACTGAGATCTAGTCTCAGCATAGCTCTAGTAAACTAGTGCTATTCGACTTGTAAGTCTCACAGTCAAGCCAACTTATGCTTTTGTACTTACGATCCGATTTCCTACCGGATCAAGTTGACCTTTGTATACCCGCGTTACTTTTTTGCAGGTGCCTGCCCCAGGCAAACTAGCAACCATACACTGTTCCCTCTGTCGATTCAGACAGATAGGTTAGATTCAAAAATAAACAAGGGAGGTGTTCCATTGGCGCCTTGCGGCTCCCTCCTACGCTCGACAATATTTATGTTCTTATCAATGTAAAGATCCAGTAAAGCTTCATGGGGTCTTTTTGTCCTGATGTAATTAAACGGCATCTTCACCGCTCTTTCAATTTCACTGAATAGATGATTAAGACAGTTGCACAGTCGTTGGACCTTTCATACGTGTCGTAACTTACACGACAAAGGACTTCGCTACCTTAGAACAGTTAGAGTTACTGCTGACGTTCACCAGGGCTTATAAAACAGGCAAATCCTTGCGGAAAAACCCATCTTCTTAACCTTCTGGCACCGGTCAGGTTTCAGCCCCTATACTTCCCCTTACGGGTTCGCAGAGACCTGTGTTTGTGGTAAACAGTCGCCATGCATTCTTTTGTTGTAGCCCGCTTGTTAGGGCGGGCAGGGCATCTTGTAAAACTTACGCCCAGCTAATTTGCCAAGTTCCTTAATCATCTGTCTTTCAATCTCCTTAGTCTTCTCGACTCATCCACCAGTGTCGGTTTTGGTACGAATTCAGTAAATTCTCATTGCGACGCTTTTCTTGGATAAATGGATTCAATTCAATTGTCCCGATTTGCATCGGAACTCTTATTCGCG
>JAQVSW010000062.1 GCA_028700345.1 Candidatus Shapirobacteria bacterium
GCGTTTAAGGTGTCAACACCTGGAACGGCCGCACCCTTCCCCAGTTAGTGGTAAAGGAAATAATTACGCGGTAAAATTAGCCCATGCAAAGAACCTTAATCAAAGACACTATTTCCCAAATTGGTAAAAAAGTTACTATCAAGGGTTGGGTAAATTCTGTTCGTAGTTACGGCAAATTAGCTTTTGCTGATATTCGTGATCGTTCTGGTCTTATTCAGGTAGTCGGTGGCAAAGATTTAGGTGAAATTAGAGTTGAGTCGGTGGTCGAAATTACTGGTCTTATTCGGGCTCGTGATGAAAAATATTTTAATCCCAAAATTATTACTGGCAAAATCGAAATGGAAATAAGTAATCTTAAGCTCATCGAGGCCGCTGCTGAATTACCTTTTGATATTCACCAGCCAGACTTAAATCTTTCTTTACCCGTTTTGCTTGATAATCGGGCCTTATCTTTGAGACATTCTAAAGTCGCCGATGTTTTTAAGGTTCAGGCTACTATTATGACTGCTTTTCGGGATCATCTACTCAAAAATGATTTTACCGAAATTTCTGTCCCGACCATTGTCACTGGCGCCACTGAGGGAGGATCTGAAGTATTTCCCGTTGATTATTTTGGCCACAAAGCTTTTTTAGCTCAAAGTCCCCAACTTTATAAACAAATTATGGTTTCTATTTTTGAAAGAGTTTTTACTCTGGCCCATGCTTATCGGGCTGAACCCTCGGTTACTACTCGTCATTTAACTGAGTATCTTAGTCTTGACTGTGAAATGGGTTTTCTTGAAAATTGGACGGATTTAATAAAAATGGCGGATTCCACCGTTAAAGCTATTTTTAAAGCTGTCTCGGAAAAACATCAAGATATTCTTGATAATTTTGGTGTTAGCATTCCTAAAACATGTGAAAAAACTCCCTGCCTAAAATTAAAAGAGGCTTTACAAATTATTTACGAGCGTACTGGTCGTGATGTTCGAAATGAACTTGATCTGGATCCCGAAGGTGAGCGGGAAATTTGTCGCTGGGCTCTAGAAAAACATGAGAGTGAACTAGTTTTTATTACTCATTTTTACACCAAAAAAAGAGCCTGGTATTCTTTTTCTGATCCAAAGAACCCGGAGGAAACTTTAACTATTGACCTCATTGGTCGAGGCGTTGAATGGATTTCTGGCGGTCAAAGAATTAGCAATTACAAAGAGCTTCGAGAAAAATTGAAATCGATTGGTCAAAACCCTGATGATTTTGAAATTCCCTATGGACAGGCCTTTAAATATGGTATGCCCGCTGAAGGTGGTTTTGCTATTGGTCTGGAACGGATTACCCAAAATATTTTAGGCTTAGATAATATTCGTCAGGCTTCCCTTTTCCCTCGCGATATGGAAAGAGTCGATCAGCGATTACCAAAAATTGATAAAAAAATAAAAAAATAAATTGAATCAAGTGAATTTGTTAAAACTACTGAGGAATCCCTATTTTTATTATGGCCTTTTTTTAGGTCTGGCTTTAATCTTAACTTTTCTCCCCAGCTCTTTTCGCTTTACCAAAACAGATAGTCTTTTTACTTTCAAACATCCACCTCAGCCAGTAATTACAAACTTAAATAAACCCCAACTTTCAACTAATTTTTATATATTAATTGATAATGATACTAATCAAATTTTACTTTCCCAAAACGAAAATACCCGAATTTATCCTGCCTCTACCACCAAGCTCGCTACCGCTCTCACCGCTTTAAATATTTATCCCCTTGAGGAAGTCGTTACTATTTCAAGTGATTATGTTGATGGCAAAGTTATGGAGTTAAAAGCAGGTGACAAGGTTACTATAAAAACTCTAGTTGCCGGTCTTTTAATTCATTCTGCCAATGACGCCGCTTTTTCTTTAGCTTCTCATTATCCGCAGGGAATAACAGGTTTTATTGATCAGATGAATTTACTGATAAAAAAATACGGTCTTAAAAATACCCATTTTATTAATTTTGATGGTCTTCATGGTCCTGATCATTATTCGACTCCTTATGATTTAAGTCAGTTGGCTCGTCTTGCCATTCAAAATTCTACCCTGCGTCACTATGTCAAAATAAAATCAATGGATCTTAGAGATATTTATAATCAAAAAATATATAAAGTTAACAGCACCAATGAGCTTTTAGGTCTTGTTCCCGAGGTAGAAGGTTTAAAAACTGGCTGGACTCCTGAAGCCAGCGGATCTTTTATTGCTCTTTTTAATCTCAACGGCCATTATTTAATTTCAGTCGTCGCTCAAAGCGAAGATCGTTTTAATGACACTAAAATACTTTTGAACTGGGCAAAGGAAAATCTTACTTGGCGTACGTATCAGTAACCGCCCTCACGTAGGCGACAAATCCACCATCACCCTCCAGCACATAAATTGGTTGCATAAATTGAGTTAAATTTACTGGCTCAAAATAAGCTAAATATATTTTTCTAATTACTACTGAGCTTGTCGAAGTATCACTTACTGGCCAGTAATTCCCCATTTTTAAATTTTCAAAAGCTTCTTTACTGCTAATTATCGGATAGGTAGAAGAAGAAGCTTCAGAAGTATCTACGTTTACATGTTGATAATTGACCTCTACCACCTTTTTTGCCGCCACACTAGAGCCAGAAACAAGGACTGAGACAGGCGCTTTACCTACCTCTACCGCCACCACCTGAAAATCCTCTACTAATTTTTTTCGGAAAAAATCAACCCTAATAATATTAGCTTCTGAGAGAGCAGTTACTTCTTTTAGGCCGTCAAAATTAATTTTCCAAAAGCTTACTTTTTTTTCTCCTTCTGCCAAATCAGTCCCTATTTTTCCAGCTTGTTCAAGAAAATTCGTGGCGGTACTTATGGCCTGCTCTTTATTTGGCATTTGCTCTGGATTAAGAAGTAGTTGATCGGTTAAATAGGGATAACTTAACTTAAAACTACTTTGAAGGACATTCATAGTTAGACTTCTGCCAGTATTGTTGTCGTTAAAAAGATAAACCCCTATTCCCGCCTCTTTTGGATCGCTGACAAAACCCATTGAGGCCGCTGTTTTTATACCTTCCTCAAGAGCGCCGATAATACTTTTTGAACGGTAAATAAAATAGACCTTTGCTTGGTCACTATATTTAGGAAAAGAATCATTCGGTAGTTCTGCCACAAATTCCTTTTTTTGAAATTCCTTTTCCGGAAAAAATACTTTATCAATTACACCATATCTGACAGTTGGCGCCACATAAGGAGGATGGACTGTTTTATAGATTTTTATAGCCGCACCCAGTCCCCACCAAAAAAATAAAAATCCGACCAGGCCTATTCCTCCATATTTAATTACTCTTCTACTGGTATAAGCCACTTGCGTTAAAGACATTAAATTATTTTACCCTATTTTTGATGTTAAAATTAGCCATGTCTACTGTTCGTACCCGTATTGCTCCTTCACCTACCGGTGAATATCACATTGGTCATCTCCGTACTTGTTTATATAATTACGCCCTTGCCAATAAAAACCATGGTCAATTTATTATTCGTATCGAAGACACCGATCAAAAAAGACTTGTTTCAGGAGCTCAAGACAGAATTTTAAAAGATATCAAAGATTATGGTCTTTCATGGAATGAAGGGCCAGATATTGGTGGCCCCTTTGGTCCCTATATTCAAACTGAGCGTTTAGGTATCTATCAAAAATATATTCGGGAGCTTTTGGATAAGGGTCTGGCTTATTATTGTTTTTGCACCGAAGAAAGACTGACAAAGATGCGGGAAATTCAAAAAGCTGCTCATCAGGTTCCCAAATACGATCGTCATTGTCTAAAACTTAGTCAAAAGGAAATTCATGAAAAAATCAAAAAAGGTGAAAAATATGTTATTCGCCTTCGTGTACCCGATAATCAAGTAGTAACTTTTAATGATGCTATTCGTGGTCCTATAAAAATAAATACCAAAGATATTGATGATCAAGTGTTAATAAAATCTGATGGTATTCCCACTTATCATTTTGCGGTTGTAGTTGATGATCATTTAATGAAAATATCCCATATTTTTCGTGGTGAAGAGTGGATTACTTCCACTCCTAAACAAATTATTCTTTATAAAGCCTTTGGTTGGGAAGTTCCAATATTTGCTCATCTTACGGTATTAATGGATCCCAGTGGTCATGGCAAAATGAGCAAAAGAAAG